>NZ_JAXCXB010000002.1:505491-668292 GCF_034044935.1 Kosakonia sp. CFBP8986
ATGTCGAGTCGAGCCGGCCGCAGTCAGGCACGCGGGAGGTGAGCGCAGTGCGTAGCACCGATTTCCTCGCGGGGCCGCGGGGATTGACAAGGGGAGCGCGGCCGCTTCCCTTGTCCCGTTCACCGCATAAGAGATGAATGAAACTCCCGAACGCATGGTGAACGGAACCATTCCACCAATCCAGCCCCATTGCCGGATGGCGCGTAAACGCTTATGCGGCCTACGAGATGCTATCGCAGCAACGGGCAATCCGGTGGCAGGCGGCACTGCAATGCGTTAGGCAGCACTTCCATGCGGAAATGCTCACCGCGCAGCGGTTCGCCGTCGAGGTTAAAGGTCATTTCATGGGGCGCGCTGATCTCAAACCACGCCGAGTGACCGTCGATAATATGCGGATTATCCTCCTCCTGCTGCGTCAGCGTAGTGAAGAGGGCGGGGATAATCTCTTCGCCGGTAAAAATCCGCAGCTGCAACTGACCATCATTAATCAGCGCTTCCGGGCAGAGCTGCTGACCGCCGCCAGCCTGGCGACCATTGCCAATGCCGATCACCAGCGCGTCACCCTCCCAGTGGAAATCCTCGCCGCGAATCACGCAATGGTCAGATTTCAGCATATCCATACGCATCAGGCCGTGAATCAGATAGGAGACGCCGCCGAGCGCGGCTTTCAGTTTTTCCGGCGTTTCGCTGGTGATGCGCGTACCGAAACCGCCCGTCGCCATATTGATAAAGCAGGTCTCGTTGTTCACTTTCGCAATATCGATCGGTACCGCTTTACCGACAATCGCCAGTTGCAAGGCTTTATCCAGCGCTTCCGGGATGGCGGTACTGGTGGCGAAATCATTGGCGGTGCCAAGGGGCAGAATACCCAGCACCGGTTTATGCTCTCCCGGACAATTTACCAGCGCGGTAGCCACTTCATTGATGGTGCCATCACCGCCGCCAGCAATCACCGTCGCGACGCCAAGCTGCTGTGCTTCTGCAACATAGCGTGCGGCATCGCCTTTTTCCCAGGTGACGCGCACCTGAATATCCATACCCTCATCGCGCAGCAAATTTATCGCTTCGCGCAGCGGCTCGTCACCGGCGCTTTTGCCGTTAAGGATCAATAAGCTTGTGGGAAATGTACTCATTCTCTTCGTCCTGACAAAAAATCCATGACGAAAGTGTATCTCAGGAAAAGCGAAGGCGTGGAAAAAGCAGATAAAGGGAGAAAAAAATAAGCCTGCGTAAGGGAGATTACGCAGGCTAAGGAGGTGGTTCCTGGTACAGCCAGCATTTATGGGTTATGTTTTTTTCAGCGGAGTGCATAATAACCGCATTAAACGTGGCGGTGTGTGATCCGATTCTAAGAATCTTCGCACCGTAAGAATAACCCTGCTAAATTACTTTCCGTGCGGGTTTCTGGTTGTCTGACCAGTGAAATTACGCATCAAAAGCGCGTACTCCAGAGGCATATCCTGGGGAACCGGCAGCCATACGGTATAACCATCTCCTGGTGCCACAGACATCGCTTCGCCTTTGCCGCTCTCCATCTGCTCCAGCGTAAAGTTGACGTTGCCCTGCGGCGTCATCAATTCGAGGCTGTCGCCAACGGAGAACTTATTTTTCACCCGCACCGCCGCGAGATCGCCTTTGCGCTCGCCGGTAAATTCGCCGACAAACTGCTGGCGCTCAGAGAGCGAGTAGCCGTAGTCGTAATTCTGGTAATCATCATGAGTATGACGACGCAGGAAGCCTTCGGTATAGCCGCGGTGCGCCAGCCCTTCCAGCGTCTCCAGCAGTGAGGTGTCGAACGGTTTACCCGCTGCGGCATCGTCAATCGCTTTGCGGTAGACCTGCGCGGTGCGCGCGCAGTAGTAGAAGGATTTGGTGCGGCCTTCGATTTTCAGCGAGTGCACGCCCATCTGCGTCAGACGTTCAACGTGGGCAATCGCGCGCAGATCTTTGGAGTTCATGATGTAGGTGCCGTGCTCATCTTCAAAGGCGGTCATGTACTCGCCCGGCCGCTGCGCCTCCTCAATCATAAATACCTTATCGGTCGGCGCGCCAACGCCGAGAGTCGGCTCAACGTTCTGTACCGGGATTGGCTCGTGAACGTGCACGATATTACCGACCGCGTCCTCTTTCCCTTCCTGGACGTTATACTCCCAGCGGCAGGCGTTGGTGCAGGTGCCCTGGTTCGGATCGCGTTTATTGATATAGCCCGACAGCAGGCAGCGGCCGGAGTAGGCCATGCACAGCGCGCCGTGGACAAAGATCTCCAGCTCCATCTCCGGCACCTGGGCGCGGATTTCGGCAATCTCTTCCAGCGACAGCTCGCGGGAGAGGATCACGCGCGTCAGCCCCATCTGTTGCCAGAACTTCACCGTCGCCCAGTTGACGGCATTCGCCTGCACCGAGAGGTGGATCGGCATCTGCGGGAATTGTTCACGGACCATCATGATAAGCCCCGGATCGGACATAATCAGCGCATCCGGCCCCATCTCTACCACCGGTTGCAGATCGCGGATAAAAGTTTTCAGCTTGGCGTTATGCGGCGCGATATTCACCACCACGTAGAACTGCTTACCCAGCGCGTGGGCTTCGTTAATGCCGATCTGCAGATTTTCGTGATTGAATTCGTTATTACGTACGCGCAGCGAGTAGCGTGGCTGGCCTGCGTAAACGGCGTCCGCGCCGTAAGCGAAAGCGTAACGCATATTTTTCAGCGTTCCCGCCGGGGAGAGAAGTTCCGGTTTAAACATGATGATCTCATTCTGATGACAGGTCAGATCGCCCCATTCTCATGGGGCGGCAGGGGAGTTCCCCTGAATTTAGGGCGGGAATTGTAGCGCTGCGCGCCGGGGGAGTAAACCGGCGTCTCAGTTGACGCGCAGATAGGTGCCGTCGGCGCTAACGTTATGACCAAAAGCGCAGTTGTCGATGTTGTCGGTTTTCATGGCGAGACTTTTACCATCCGGCGAAAGCGCCAGCGAAATCTTACAGGTGGTGCCTAAATCCGAAATGACGATATCGCCTTTACCCTCTTTCAGCGTCACTTTTTCACTGAACTCGCCGATATTCGGCCCGGAGTAGAGCCCCATCAGACCGTAGTAGGCACCTTCCCAGTCAGCTTTATAGGTGTCGTTGCCCTGCGATGTCAGTTTGAGGGTCTGGAAACCACTGCGACCGGAGTATTGCCAGTATTCACCGGCAGGGGAGGTCGGCTTGGGCAGCGCGTCCAGCTTGTCCTGAATGCGCGACAGGTTATATTTCGACTTCTCGTCATCTGGCATGATGGTCAGCCACGCCTGCGCTTTGCGATACTCGCCCTGGCGGATCCAGGTCAGCGCGACGTTATTGTAGGCGGTAGCGATCAGCACATCATTGGGATCATTCTTGCCAAACTCGCACTGCTCAAGCCACGCCGCCTGCTGCTCAAAGGCCTCCCGCGCTTTCGGATAGTTTTTCGCGCTGTAGAAGGTCTCGCCCTGTTTTGCGTAGCTGCTGATTTTGGCGCAGTCAGCCTTAATTTGCGCTTCGGTAATCTCTGCCTGGCAACCGAAGGCCGCGAACATCAGCGCCAGCGCGCCGTAGGTATATTTCCTCACCATCCCATCCTTATAAAAAAGTTACGCCAGTTTGCAGGCGTCCGCCTCCCAGCGATAGCCCACGCCGTAGACCGCGCGAATAAAGGATTGCTCCTCGTCCAGCGCTTCCAGTTTGCGACGCAGGTTTTTGATATGACTATCGATAGTGCGGTCGGTCACCACGCGGTAGTCATCATACAGATGATTGAGTAATTGTTCGCGCGAGAAAACTTTACCCGGTTCGCTGGAGAGGGTTTTCAGCAGGCGGAATTCGGCAGGCGTTAAATCGAGCAGCTTGCTGTGCCAGCTTGCCTGGAAGCGGCCTTCATCGACAATCAACGGGCTTTCGGCGTCAAGCTGCTGCAATTCGCGCTGCGGTTTGCAGCGGCGCAAAATGGTCTTCACCCGCGCTACCACTTCACGCGGGCTGTAGGGTTTGCAGATATAATCGTCGGCACCGATCTCCAGCCCCAGCAGGCGGTCGATCTCTTCGATCTTGGCGGTCACCATCACAATCGGCACATTGGAGAAACGGCGAATTTCGCGACAGAGCGTCAAGCCATCGACGCCAGGCAGCATCAAGTCGAGCAGGATCAGATCCGGCGGCGTCTGGCGCACGTAACTGAGCACCTGATCGCCATGGCTAATCAGCGAAGGCGCATAACTTGCCGCGCGCAGATAGTCGATCAGCAGTTGTCCAAGCTTCGGTTCATCTTCGACGATCAGGATGCGCGGCGTGTTTTCATCAATGGGTAACTCTGTCATACATCTCTCGATTTTTCGCGTTCAAGCGGAAGTTCAACTGTAATGCTAACCCCGCCAAATGGCGAGTGCGCCGCATGGATAGCGCCACCGTGCGCCTCCACAATATTCAGACAGATTGCCAGCCCCAGCCCGGAGCCACCGCTGGCGCGGTTGCGCGAGCCTTCCGTGCGGTAGAAGCGCTCAAACAGGCGCTGCAACTGCTCGTCGCTCACCCCAGGGCCGCTGTCGGCAAAGCGCAGTAGCAGGGTGTTATCGCGCGGGATAAGCTGGATAAGCGTTCGCCCGCCGCTGTCGGTGTAGCGCAGGCTGTTTTCCAGCAGGTTATTAAATAGCTGCATCAGACGATCGGGATCGCCAAACACCGTCGCGCTCTCCGGCAACTCCAGCGACAGCGTCAGATTGCGGCTGACGAAGCGTTCACGAAACGCGCCAGCGGCTATCTCCACCAGTGAGACGGCATCCACCGATTTTTTCTGATAGGCCAGCGCGCCCTCATCGGACATAGAGAGCTGATGCAGATCGTCCACCAGCTTGGTCAGCGTGGCGACCTCGGCCTGCAACGACGTGACCGACTCGGGGGTGAACTGGCGCACGCCATCCTGAATCGCCTCCAGTTCGCCGCGCAGCACCGCCAGCGGCGTGCGCAGTTCATGGGAGATATCGGCCATAAAGTCGCGGCGCATCTGCTGGTTCTTCTCAAGGGTGCTGGCGAGCTGGTTAAAGTCCTGCGCCAGCCTGCCAATCTCATCCTGGCTGCCCGGTTTGACGCGGGTAGAAAAGTCGCCCGAGGCGAGTTTATGCGTACCGTCCACCAGCCGTTTCACCGGGGCCAGCAGCCCGCGCGCCAGCGGGAAGGTGGCAATAGCGGCCAGCAGGGTGGCGAGACCGACGATCACCCAACTGGTGCGCCGCTGCTGGCGGTCAAAGTTGATATCGGTGTTGCGCGTCAGCTTCTTCACCGGCGAGGCGATCACCCAGCCGACGGTGGCGTTATTCACTTTGATTTCGCGCTGCGTGCCATCCACCGGCACCGGCGAGTGCGGGCCAACCAGCACCCGTTTTTGCTGATCCAGCACCCAGAAGCGGGTGCGCCAGCCGTGGGGCGGCATATCCGGGCGATCCGGCGGGCCTGCGTCCTCTTGCGGACCAGGGCCGCGCCCGCGATCGGGGCCGCCGGGGCCGGGACGCCCGTCATCATGCTCATTCTCCCGGTCAAAGGAGCGCAGGATCTGGAAAATCATCCGGTCGTTGTGGCGCAGAAATTGCCAGTCGCCGTGCTGGGTGTACTGCTCGGCAAGGGTATCCGTCAGCATCTGCAAGCGCAGATCGTTGCCGCGCTTGATGTAGTTCATAAAGTCATGCTCAAAGCTGATGCGCACCGCCCAGTGGGTAGCGAACAGCAGCAGAATGCAGGTGGTGAGAATGGCGAGAAAGAGTTTGGCCGTGATCCCCGGCCGCCAGAACCTCATGATGTTCTCCTGTTGCGACGGGCAATCACCGCATTTTGGCTGGCGTCATCGGGCACGCGGGCAAAAAGGGCCGCCGGCAGTGCAATAATCACCGCCATCGTCAGATAGGTATAAAGAAAGACCTCGTGCGCCACGCCGCTGTCCGCCGAGAGATGCTGCTGACCGAAGAGGCCGAGCAGCAGACCGGCGACGCTGACGCCAATACTCATCGAGAGCTGCATAATCATCGACAGCATACTGTTGCCGCCGCTTGCCAGTTCATCGGGCAGATCCTTCAGCGTCAGGGTATTCATCGACGAGAAGCGCATCGAGTTAATCATCCCCTGGCAGAAGAGCACCACCGGCAGCAGGTAATACCAGCCAAGCAGCGCCGTCGCCATAAACAGCAGGCTCACCAGCGCGAGGCCAATGGTTGAGGCGACCAGTACGCGGCGATAGCCAAAGCGGTTAACCACCTGCACAACGATCCGCTTCATCCCCATGCTACCAAGCACCATCGGGATCATCATCAGCCCGGCGTGAAACGGCGAAAAGCCGAGGCCAATCTGCAAAAAGACGGGGGTCATAAAGGGCAACATGCCGCTGCCGATCCGCCCGGCGAAACTCCCCGCCAGCCCCAGCGAAAAGCTGCGGGTGCGGAACAGGCGCAAATTAAACAGCGCCCGGTCATTGCCCCTCGCGTGCAGCAGGTAAAAGAGGATCGCCGCCGCACCTATTGCCACCAGACCGCCCAGTTGCCAGAGCGTCAGGCCAAGGCCGCGGCTGCCGTCGAGTGCCAGCGTCAGGGTTGCCATGCCGCCCGCCAGCAGTACGAAACCGGAGAAATCGAAGCGGCGGGTTTGCAGGGTGTAGTTCGGCATCAGGCTAAGAGTGGCAATCGCGCCAATAATGCCCACCGGCAGGTTAATCAGGAAGATCCAGTGCCAGGAGGCGTACTCCACCAGAATGCCGCCGAGCGCCGGGCCAAGCAGCGGGCCGACCTGGCCTGGCAGCGTCACAAAGGTCATCGCCGCCATATAGTGGGTGCGCGGCACGATCTTCATCACCGTTAAGCGCCCGACCGGCACCATCATCGCGCCGCCAAAGCCTTGCAGCACGCGCGCCAGGATCAGCTGATCGAGCGTGGCGGCCAGCGCGCAGAACAGCGACCCGGCGGTAAAGAGCACAATCGCCACGCAGAAGATATTGCGCACGCCAACCCGGTCAGCCAGCCAGCCGCTGGCGGGCAGCATCACGGCAACGGTCAGCACATAGGAGACCACCACCATATGCATATGCAGCGGGCTTTCGCCGAGGCTTGCCGCCATTGAGGGGAGGGCAGTGTTAACAATGGTGGTATCCAGCGACTGCATAAAGAAGCCAAAGGCGACTATCCATAACTGCCAGCGGATCTGTTTCGGTAACTCATTCATTCACTTACGGGCTCTCTCACTTTGCGACTAAACCGCGCGCGCAGACGATCAAAGAAGAGGTAGACCACCGGCGTGGTATAGAGCGTCAGCAGCTGGCTCATCACCAGCCCGCCAACGATGGTAATACCGAGCGGCTGGCGCAACTCTGAGCCATCACCACTGGAGATCACCAGCGGCAGGGCACCAAACAGCGCCGCCAGGGTGGTCATCATAATCGGGCGAAAACGCAGCAGGCAGGCCTGGAAAATCGCCTCTTCGGCGCTCAGTTGCCCCTTGCGCTGCGCCTCGAGGGCGAAGTCGACCATCATAATGGCGTTTTTCTTCACAATCCCGATAAGCAGCATAATACCAATCAGCGCAATCAGGCTAAACGGCGCGCCAAACAGCTCCAGCGCCAGCAGTGCACCAACGCCCGCCGACGGCAGGGTCGACAGAATGGTCAGCGGGTGGACATAGCTCTCATAGAGAATGCCAAGCACGATATAGACCGTGGCGATGGCGGCAAGGATCAGGATCACCTGTGAGTTCATCGTCTCCTGGAACACCTGCGCGGTACCGGCAAAACTGCCGCGCACGCTGTTCGGCACGCCAAGCTGCGTCATGGTGCGGTCAATCGCCTCGCTGGCCTGCGAAAGTGAAACGCCTGCCGGCAGGTTAAAGGCAATGGTTGAGGCCGCCGACAACCCCTGGTGGTTGACCGACAGCGGCGCATTGGCCGGTTGCCAGTGGGCAAAGTAGGAGAGGGGAATCGACGCGCCCGCATCGTTGATGATGTACATCTTATCCAGCGCGCTGACATCCTGGGTGTAGCGCGGGTCGACCTCCATCACCACTTTGTACTGGTTAAGCGGCTGGTAGATGGTGGAGATCTGCCGCTGGCCAAAAGCGTTATTCAGCAGGCTGTTCGCCGCCTGCACGCTGATGCCAAGGCGGGTCATGGTTTCCCGGTCGTAGACCAGGTTCATCTCTGCGCCATTATCCTGCTGATCCGAGTTGACATCCGCCAACTCCGGCAGCGCCGCAAATGCTTTGCGGATCTTCGGCTCCCATTCACGCAGGTCACTTAAGGAATCTGACAGCAGCGCAAACTGGTAGCTGGCATTGGCCTGGCGGCCGCCGACGCGAATATCCTGCACCGCCATCAAAAAGAGGCTCGCGCCCGGCTCTTTTGCCAGCTTACTGCGCAGGCGGTCAATCACCTCCTGCGCGGTGGCGTGGCGCTGGTCGCGCGATTTGAGGGTGATAAACATCATCCCGCTATTAACCCGCGAGCCGCCGGTAAAGCCGGTAACGTTATCTACTGCCGGATCCTCGCGGATGATCTGCATAAAGTCCTGCAACTTGCCGCGCATCGCCTGGAAGGAGATGCTCTGATCCGCCTGAATACCGCCCATCAGCACGCCGGTATCCTGCTCCGGGAAGAAGGTTTTCGGAATCGAGATATAGAGCCAGATATTGAGCGCGATGGTGCCAAGCAGCACCACGCCAACCAGCCGGGCGTGGTTAAGCACCCATTTCAGCGAGCGGGCATACTGCTGCTGGATGCGGGTCAGCAGGCGGCCAACGCCTCTCTCCCGCGTACGGCTATGCGGCTTATGGGCTTTGAGCAACCAGCCGCACATCATTGGCGTCAAAGTGAGTGAGATCAGCAGCGAAATGCCAATCGCCACTGAGAGCGTGACGGCAAATTCGCGTAGCAACCGCCCCGGCAGCCCGGCCATCAGCAGCAGCGGCAGGAACACCGCCACCAGCGACAGGCTCATCGACAGCACCGTAAAGCCCACTTCCCGTGTCCCTTGCAGCGCCGCCTGCAACGGCTTCATCCCCGCTTCGAGATGGCGGGAGATATTCTCCAGCACCACAATCGCATCATCGACCACAAAGCCAGTGGCGATGGTCAGCGCCATCAGCGACAGGTTGTTGAGGCTAAAACCGCACAGATACATAGCGGCAAAGGTGCCAACCAGCGACACCGGCACGGCCACCGCCGGGATAAAGGTCGCACGACCTGAACGCAGAAAGAGGAACACCACCAGGATCACCAGCGCGACGGAGATCACCAGCGTCTGCTCCACCTCCTCCAGCGAGGCGCGGATGGTCGGCGAGCGATCCTGAGCGATTTGCAAATCAATGGCGGCGGGAATGGTCTTTTGCAGCTCCGGCAGGCGGGCACGAATGCTGTCCACCGTCTGGATAATATTGGCTTCCGGCAGCTTACGGACCATCAGCAAAATCGCCGGTTTGGCGTTGGTCATCCCGGCGTTGCGCACATCCTGCACCGA
Source organism: Kosakonia sp. CFBP8986 (assembly GCF_034044935.1). Taxonomy (NCBI): domain Bacteria; kingdom Pseudomonadati; phylum Pseudomonadota; class Gammaproteobacteria; order Enterobacterales; family Enterobacteriaceae; genus Kosakonia; species Kosakonia sp. CFBP8986. The sequence continues at coordinate 514,992 of NZ_JAXCXB010000002.1, forward strand.
GTCGGTGACCGTGGCGACATCGCTTAAGCGTACCGCAGCACCATTTTTATGGTGAATAATCAGCGGCTGATACTCCGCCGCGGTTTTTAACTCATCATTGGTCTGCACCTGCCAGCGGTGCGTGCCATCCTCCAGCGCGCCCTGCGGTTTGCGTACGTTGGCATTGCTGATGGCCGTACGCACCGCATCAAGAGAGACACCCTGGTTAAACAGCGCCTGCGGATTGAGATCGACCCGCACGGCGGGCAGCGAGCTACCGCCGACATCGACATCGCCGACACCGTCGATTTGCGACAGGGTTTGCGCCAGCTGCGTTGAGGCAAAGTCATACAGCTCACCCTGAGAGTAGGTATCTGAGGTGAGGGTCAGGATCATGATCGGCGCAGCGGAGGGGTTCGCTTTGCGATAGGTCGGGCGGCTCGGCATGCCGCTCGGCAGCAGGCTCTGCGCGGCGTTGATTGCCGCCTGCACATCGCGCGCCGCGCCGTTGATATCGCGGTCGAAATTGAACTCAAGAATAATGCGCGTACTGCCAAGCGAGCTGGAGGAGGTCATCTCGCTCACTCCGGCAATGCGCCCCAGCGAGCGCTCAAGCGGCGTAGCGACCGACGAGGCCATGGTCTCCGGCGAAGCACCGGGCAGCGAAGCGCTGACCATGATCACCGGAAAATCAACTTGCGGTAGCGGGGCGACCGGCAGCAGCCGGAAGCCGAGAATGCCGCACAGGGTGATGGCGAGCGAAATCAGGATCGTCGCCACCGGGCGGTAAATGAAGAGGGCGAAGAACTTCACTTACGCCTCCTCTTCACGCTGCGGAAAACGCTTTTTCGCCGCCAGTGCCAGGCGGTCGAAGAGCAGATAGATCACCGGCGTGGTAAACAGCGTCAGCACCTGGCTCACCAGCAGGCCGCCGACCATGCCGATCCCCAGCGGGCGACGCAGCTCTGCGCCAACGCCGGTGCTGAGCATCAGCGGCAGCGCGCCGAGCAGCGCGGCCAGCGTGGTCATCAGGATCGGGCGAAAACGCAGCAGGCAGGCCTGGAAGATGGCATCGCGCGGCGACATGCCCGCTTCGCGCTCGGCGGCGAGGGCGAAGTCGATCATCATGATGGCGTTCTTCTTCACAATGCCGATCAGCAGGATGATGCCGATAATGGCGATCACATCCAGCTCGCTGCCGGAGATCATCAGCGCCAGCAGCGCGCCGACGCCCGCCGTTGGCAGCGTCGAGAGGATGGTTATCGGGTGGATAAAGCTCTCATACAGCACACCGAGCACGATATACATCGCCGCTATCGCCGCAACAATCAGCCAGATGGTGCTGCCGAGCGCCGCCTGGAACGCCAGCGTGCTGCCCTGGAATTCGGTGCGGATATCGGTCGGGAAGTGGAGGGTTTTCTCGCTCTCCTGAACCGCGTCAACCGCATCGCCCAGCGAGTAACCGTCGGCAACGTTAAAGGAGATGGTGGTCGACGGGAACTGATCGAGATGGTTGATGCTTAACGGTGCATAGCGCTGCTCGATTTTGGCAATCGACGACAGCGGCACCACGCCGCCTTCGCTGCTGGTCAGGCGAATATTATCCAGCCCTGCGAGGCCCGGCGTCTGCGTAGTGTCATGCTCCAGCACCACCCGGTACTGGTTCGCGTGAGTGTAGATGGTGGAGATCAGGCGCTGACCAAAGGCGTTGTAGAGGGCGTTATCAACATCCGCCATGCTGATACCGAGGCGGCTGGCGCTGTCGCGATCCACATTGACATACGCCACCAGCCCTTTGTCCTGCCAGTCGCTGCTGACATCCGCCAGCTGCGGCATCGCCTGCAGTTTACTCACCAGCTGCGGTACCCAAGTGCTGAGCGCCTCAAGGGAGTTTGCCTGCAGGGTGAACTGGTACTGGGTGCGGCTGACGGTCGTATCAATGGTCAGATCCTGCGTCGGTTGCAGGTAGAGCGACATACCCGGCACATTGCCCGCCGCCTGCTGCAACCGCTCGATCACCGGCTGGACGCGATCGTCGCGCTCATCAAGTGGTTTGAGGTTGATCTGCAACCGCGCGCTGTTCAGGGACGGGTTAGTACCGTCGACGCCGACGAAAGCGGTGAGGCTCTCAACGGCCGGATCGCGCAGGATAATATCCGCCACCTGGCGCTGGCGCTCCGCCATGCTGGCAAAGGAGGCGGATTGCGGCGCCTGCAGTGTGCCCTGAATGATGCCGTTGTCCTGGATCGGGAAGAAGCCTTTCGGAATAAAGATCCACAGCATTACCGACAGCAGCAGCGTGCCGAGGGCGACGCCAAGCGTCAGCCACGGGTGATTAAGCACCCGGCTCAGAAGGCGGCCGTAACCGGCAATCACCCGCTCAAAAAAGCGCTCCGAGGCGCGGGAGAAGCGGTTCTGCTTGCGCAGGGATTCCGCGCTCAGCATGCGCGCACACATCATCGGCGTTAAGGTCAGCGACACTACGGCGGAGATAAGGATGGCAATTGCCAGCGTGACAGCAAACTCGCGGAACAGCCGCCCGACGATATCGCCCATAAACAGCAGCGGGATCAGCACCGCAATCAGCGAGAAGGTGAGCGAGATGATGGTAAAGCCGATCTCGCCTGCGCCTTTCAGCGCCGCATTCAGCGGTTTTTCACCCTTCTCGATATAGCGCGAGATGTTTTCGATCACCACAATCGCATCATCGACGACAAAGCCGGTGGCGATGGTCAGCGCCATTAGCGTCAGGTTATTGATGGAGAAATCGAGAAACACCATCGCCGCAAAGGTGCCAATCAGCGACAGCGGCACCGCAACGGCGGGGATAATCGTCGCCGGAATATTGCGCAGGAAGAGGTAGATAATCATCACCACCAGCGCAATCGCCAGCATCAGCTCAAACTGCGTGTCGCTTACCGAGGCGCGGATATTGTTGGTGCGATCCGAGAGCACCTTCACGGTGACGGATTTCGGCAGGCTCTCGGTAAGCTGCGGCAGCAGGGCATGGATGTTATCGGCGGTATCGATAATATTAGCGCCCGGCTGGCGCTGCACATTCATCACGATCGCCTGCTGTTTGTTCGCCCACGCGCCGAGCCAGCTGTTCTCAGCACCCTGTTCAACGGTGGCGATGTCGCCGAGGCGGATCGGCGCGCCGTTCTGGTAAGCGATAATCAGCTTGCGGTACTCCTCGGCGGACTGCATCTGGTCATTGGCCGAGAGGGTGACGGCGCGGGTCGGGCCATCAAGGCTACCCTTCGCCGAGTTGACGTTAGCGTTACTGATGGCGGTGCGCACGGTTTCACTGGTTAATCCCAGCCCGGCAATCGCCTGCGCGTTGAGTTTGACGCGCACCGCCGGACGCTGACCGCCGGAGAGCGTCACCAGCCCGACGCCGGAGACCTGGGAGATCTTCTGCGCCACGCGCGTTTCCACCATATCCTCTACCCGCGTCATCGGCATGGCGGAGGAGGTGACCGCCAGTGTCATAATTGGCGGGTCGGCGGGGTTCACTTTGTTGTAGACCGGCGGGTTAGGTAAGTCCGAAGGCAGCAGGCTGTTGGCGGCGTTCATTGCCGCCTGCACTTCTTGTTCGGCGACATCCAGCGGCAGGCTCAGCTGGAATTGCAGCGTGACGACCGACGCGCCGCCGGAACTCTGCGAGGACATCTGCTTTAAGCCCGACATCTGGCCGAACTGGCGCTCAAGCGGCGCGGTAATGGCAGAAGTCACCACATCCGGGCTGGCGCCAGGGTAGAGCGTCACCACCTGAATGGTTGGATAATCCACTTCCGGCAGCGCCGAAACGGGCAGAAAGCGGTAGCCGATGATTCCGGCCAGCAGGATCGCCACCATCAACAGCGTGGTGGCGACCGGACGCAGAATAAAGAGACGCGAAGGGCCACCCGTCCGGCCCGGCGGTAACAGCTGCATCAGCCTTGTGCTCCTTTCGCCGGACGTTCACGCTTCGCGGGCAGGGTTTCTGTGTTGCTGGCGTCAACCACTTCCACCTGCGCACCCTCTGTCAGGCGGTCGATACCGTCTGTGACGACGCGATCGCCTGCCGATAACCCGGCGCTAATCACCACTTTCTGGCTGTCCTGAATGCCTGGCGTTACCGTGTGTTTGCTGACCTTGTTCTTATCGTTCAGCACCCAGACGAAGTTGCCTTCATTACCCATTTGCAGCGCCGCAGCGGGGATCACCACCGCATCCTGCTGGGTGGCGACCAGCATCCGGGCGTTAACAAATTGATTCGGGAAGAGGGCGTCGTCCTGATTGTCGAAACGCGCTTTCAGCTTGATGGTGCCGGTGGTGGCGTCGATCTGGTTATCCAGGCTTAACAACGTACCGCTGCTGAGCTTCTGCTTATTGGTGCGATCCCAGGCTTCCACCACCAGTTTCTGCGCACTTTTCTGCGCCTGCACTACGGTCGCGATGTCGCTCTCCGGCAGGGTAAAGATGAGATCGATAGGGTGGGTTTGCGTTAGCACCACAATACCGGTGGTGTCGCTGCTGCTTATCTGGTTGCCGACATCGACCTGCTTCAGGCCGACGCGTCCGCTAACCGGCGCGGTGATGCGGCTCCACTCCAGCTGCAACTGGGCGCTGGCGACGGAGGCTTCATCCGCTTTCACCGTGCCTTCGGATTCGCTGACCAGCGCCTGCTGGGCATCGAGATCCTGGCGAGAGACGAGGCTGGTTTTCGCCAGCTGCTGGTAGCGGGCAAGATCGCGGCGAGCGTTGGCAAGGGTGGCTTTATCTTTCGCCAGCTGGCCCTGCGCCTGCGCCAGCGCGACGTTGAATTCGCTGGGGTCAATCTCCGCCAGCAGATCGCCAGCGTTAACCTGTTGCCCCTCCTGGAAATGGATCGCCTTAAGCTGACCCGAGACGCGGCTGCGCACGGTAACGGTATTCGCCGCGGTGATGGTGCCGAGGCCGGAGAGATAGCGCGGAACGGATTCGCTGGTGGCGGTGGCCGCCTGCACCGGCGGCAGTGCGCCGCGCATGCCGTGACGTCCGCCGCCTGAAGGCGCTTGTTGTCCGCTTGCCGTGGTGGTTGAGGCGCTGTGCGCAAAATAGTACCAGGCCGCACCAGCCAGTGCGATGACCAGTGCCGCGACAACGGTGCGGCGAAAAGTGACTCGTCCTTTCATCGTTATAGGTATCTCTTTAAATCGAATGGCGAAGTAATAGTAGTGTAGTCACCCTGAAGCGCAGAATAATGGAGGAAAAATGAAACACTGTCTGGAAACGTAGTCACGACAGATAATTTGCGTTAGGGAGATTTTGTAGCAGAAAGCGTGCCGGGTGAAGCCACCCGGCAGATAATCAACGGAAGACGACCTGCGCCCAGCGGGCCAGCCCGGCGGTCACCGAGCCGAAGTCATCACCGCCAGCAATGGTGATGCCGGGCAGCGTCTCCGCCAGCGCTTTTTTGATAATCGGCGAACGGGCGCTGCCGCCGGTTAAGTAGATCACGTCCGGCGTCTCATTACTGGTTGCCAGTGCCAGCTGCACCTGCTCAATAATACGCTGTAACGGCTGGTTAAGGGCGTTTTCCAGCCCCTGCTGATCGATGGCAGTGGCGAGGCTGTCGCTGATAAAGGGCAGTGAAGCGGTCACCTGCTGCGTGTCGGAGAGGGCGATTTTGCTCTCTTCCGCGCTGCGTACCAGCCGGTAGCCGAGGCGCTGCTTCCACACTTTCACCAGCAGAGCGACCTTTTCTGCGTCGCGCGCATCGCGCAGCAAGTCGTTTAACAGGCGGCCGTTTGCCGTGCTGTAGAACTCCGTCTGTGCCGGAACATCGTTGATCGCCACCGCGTTCCACCACGGCAGGATCGGCAGCGCAATGCCTTTTTCCGTCTGTCCGCCCATGCCGAGCAGCGGCATCAGGTTTTTGAACGCCAGCGCGATATCAAGATCGTTCCCGCCAACGCGGCAGCCGCTGTGGCCGAGCAGGCTGGCGCTGCGATCCGCTTTCTCGCGCCACTGCGGACCCATCAGGATCAGCGAGCAGTCGGTGGTACCGCCGCCGATGTCGACCACCAGCACGCGCTTCTCTTCATCTAATGTCGCTTCAAAATCGAGGCCAGCGGCAACCGGTTCGAACTGGAACACCACCTCTTCGAAGCCTGCACGCGTTGCGGCGCGCTCAAGGATGCCCTGTGCCTGGGCGTTAGCCTCATCGCCGCCGAGCCCCTGGAAGTTGATCGGCCGGCCAATCACCGCCTGGCGAATCGCCTCCGGCAGCTGGCTCTCTGCCTGCTTGCGGATATGCAGCATCATGGCGCAGACCAGATCCTCAAACAGCGCGATCTGCTGCGGTTTCAGGCCGCTGGCACCAAGAAACGACTTCGGGGATTTGACGAAGTAGACCTCCTCCGGATCGCTCACATATTGGCGCAGTGAGGCGAGACCGAACTGGACGCTGGTAGCGTTGACCTCAATGTCCTCTTCGCGGTTGAAGCTCACCGCCCGGCGCAGCAGCGCCTGGGTTTCACTCCCCGTTGCCGGGACCTGATGGTGACGATAGAGCCACTCGCTCACCGCTTCGCGCGTCGGCGCGCAGAGCATCGACGGCAGCAAGGTGCTGTTATTTTCCATGGTCAGCAGCTGTGGCGCGTTATCGCGCATCACCGCTACCGAGCAGTTTGCCGTACCGTAGTCAAAACCAATAAACACCGTGCAATCCCCATGCCTGTGAAGAAGGGGGGCGACTTTAGCGGAATGCGTGCAGGGCGACAACCGGAATATGAAAGCAAGGCGAAAATTCCCTGAGTTGTTATGCTTTTAGCATTATCAGCGGGGAGATGGTATGTACACACTGCACTGGCAGCCGCCCTATGACTGGGCGTGGATGTTGAGTTTCTTAGGCGCGCGCGCCGTCGCGGGCGTGGAAGTGGTGAGCGAGTCGCGCTATGTGCGCTCCTGTGCCTTTGGCGGCCATCGCGGGATTATTACCGCCGAGCCGGATGAGACAAGCGCGACGCTGAAGGTCACTTTAAGTGAGGGGCTTGAACCGGTTGCTGAACACTGTTTGCAGCGGCTGGAGAGGTTATTTGATCTCTCCTGCGAGCCGGAGCGTATCAATACGCGGCTTGGCGATCTCGCCGCCGCGCGCCCTGGCCTGCGGCTGCCCGGCTCGATCGATCCCTTCGAACAGGCGGTGCGTGCGGTGCTTGGGCAACTGGTGAGCGTGGCGATGGCGGCAAAGCTGACGGCGAAAGTCGCGCATCGTTATGGCGAAGTGATGGAGGAGGCACCGGGCTTTATCACCTTTCCCACTGCACAGCAGATTGCCGCCGCCGATGCACAGGTGCTGAAAAGTCTCGGGATGCCGCTAAAGCGCGCCCAGGCACTGATTACGGTTGCCGAGGCTGCCTGCGACGGCACCTTTCCACTCCAGAGGCCAGATGATGTGGAGCAGGGGGTGAAAGCGCTGATGAACTATCCGGGGATTGGGCGCTGGACGGCGAACTACTTTGCGCTGCGCGGCTGGCAGGCGAAAGATATCTTCTTAGCGGATGATTATGCGATTAAGCAGCGTTTCGCCGGGATGACGCCCGCGCAGACGCGGCGTTATGCCGAGCGCTGGCAGCCGTTTCGCTCTTACGCCCTGTTGCATATCTGGTTTACGCAGGCGTGGTCGCCCGAGCCATAACGCAATGCCCGATGGCGCTGGGCTTATCGGGCCTACGGGAAGTGTGCATACGGTTGCGGGGCGGGTTTTGTAGGCCGGATAAGGCGTAGCCGCCATCCGGCAGTTAGTTGATGGCGAAATAACTGGTATTGAGCATCAAATCGAGCGGGTGCGCCTGGGAGATGGTATCGCCATAAATCAGATCAATGCCAATCCCGGAGAGCGTATCCATTATCATTGGCTGATGCGTCGGCCCGGCAATGCTCTTCAGCCCAAGGCGCTGCGCATGCCCCTGAATAATGGTCACCATCATCTCATCCATCAAATTGCCGTGCACGTTAGAGACCAGCTCCGGCTCCAGCAGCAGATAATCAGCCATATGCGGTGTGATGTGCTCGAAAACATCGAGATCGTGCCCGACACGGCTGAGGATAATGCGACACCCCGCATGACGCAGACGTCTGAGGTTTTCAATCCGGGCATGGCCTTCGCGCACCAGCGCATCTGCCGGGATCACCAGATGCAGCAGACGCCCCGGCATCGGGCCGCTCTCAAGCAGAGATAACAGTTCATCCACCAGGCTACTGCTTGCCAGACCGTGCACGGAGAGGGGCAGGGCGACGCCCAACCCTTTGGCGGTGATGGCGGCCGCATGCTTACTGAAAAACTCATGGAAGACGCGTTGGTCGAGGGCGCGAATCAGCTCCGGCTCATGGAGCCCGGCGCGAAACGCATGCTCCTCCATCACTTCCCCTTCGCTGGTCCACAAGCGCAGGGAGAGCAGCCAGAAGTTGCACGCTTCCGGCACCCGCGGCGAAGCGACGCCGCGCGCAATCATTAACAGATGGTTCTCTTTGATGATGCGCCACTGCTCCTCCAGCGACATCATCGAGCGCTCATGCTGCATCAGCCCCTGTTTCGGTTCATAGACCGTCACCCGACCACGACCGCTGTGCTTCGAGGCATAACAGGCGATATCGGCCTGCGACATCACCTCGGAAGCCTGATGGTTATACTCATCGATAATCGTTATCCCGGCGCTGGCACCGATACGGTGCTCGCGACCCTCCCAGCTAAAGCGATAATCATTGATCGCTTCAATCATACGACCGGCGATATAACGCGCGCTTTCGACATTACACTCCGGCAGCAGCAGGCCAAACTCATCGCCGCCCAGACGGGCAAGAATATCCGTTGAGCGCAGCAGGCTGAGCATCAGCGTTGAGATCTCGCGCAGCAGCGTATCGCCAGCGGCATGCCCGGCGCTATCGTTAACCGCTTTAAAGCGGTCGAGATCGATAAACACCAGCGCATGGCGTTGATGGTACTCCTGTACCGTCGACAGGAGGCGTTTAAGGTTCGCCTCGAAACTGACGCGGTTCGCCAGATGGGTAAGGGCATCGTGCGAGGCGCTGTAGCTCAGCTGGCGCAGCATTTTGCGCGACTCGGTCACATCCTGGATAACCAGCACCGAGCCGATATTTTGCCCGTCGAGGGTGCTGAGCGGGGTAATGGTGTAGTGAATGTCGAAGCTACCGCCCGCGCGGCAGTGCAGCACCACGTCCTGTTCTATATCCGTGCGTGACATATCCCCGCTGTGAATATTTTCCAGTACCGGGCCGCTATCGCCAAAAGTGATGTGCAGCACCTTCAGCAGAGGCTGACCCATAGCGCTCTCTTGCGACCAGCCGCTCATCTTCTCGGCGACCGGGTTCATAAAGGTGACTTTCATTTCGACATCGGTACAGAGCACCGCTTCGCCGATGGAGTCGAGAGTGATATGCAGCCGCTCCTTCTCCTGGTAAAGCGCTTCGTTAAGCTGTTTTACCTCCGTCATATCCATACTGACGCCGAGCAGCCGTTCGACCTCGCCCTGTTTATTAAGGACGCGGTTGGCCAGCGAGCGAATATGGCGGATACCGTCTGTCACGGCAATGCGGAACTCAAGCTTGAACGCGATGCGCGATGCCAGCGCGTCACGGATCACCCGCTCGGTTTCCGGGCGGTCTTCCGGCACAATCCTTTCGTACCACAGCTGCCAGGTCGGTTTGAGATGCGCAGGCACTTCATACATCTCGAACATCCGTTTATCCCAACTGATGATGTCCGGCTCCAGCTCCCACTCCCAGATGCCGATGCCGCCCGCTTCGTTAGCGAGGGTAATGCGCTCCATCAGCCGTTTGTTGACCCATTCGGTCTGCTTGAGATCGTTAATATCTTCAACCTGGGCAATAAAGTAGAGCGGAGTGCCGTTGGCGTGACGCACCACCGAGACCGCCAGCAGGCCCCACACCAGATCGCCGTTGCGCGTGTAGTAGCGTTTTTCCATCGAATAGCTGGCAATTTCGCCGCGCGTCAGCTGCTGCAACTGCGCCATATCCCGCGCCAGATCTTCCGGCCAGGTGAGCTGCTGGAAGGTCATCAGACGCAGCTCCTCCTGGCTGTAGCCAAGAAACTGGCACAGGGCTTTGTTAGCCTGTAACCACTGGCCGTCGGTACCGACCAGCGCCATACCGATGGCTGAATACTCCATGGCGTTACGAAAACGCGCTTCGCTCTCGATGATGTGCTTGCGCTCGGTGCGAAAGGCGTACATCACCATGGTCATGACATGCACCGGCAAAAGAATCATCAAAAAGGGCAGCCACGGCGCATTCATCATCACGCCGCTCTTCGGCATACTCACGACATTAGGATCGATAGCCAGCACCAGCGAGGCCACCATCACCGTCGCGAGATAAATTAAGAAGGCTTCCATGCGCGGCAGGCGTACCGCGCTCCACATCAGCAGCACAATCACGGCGGTAAAGGGCCACGGCAGATAGTGCAGCGCCAGCCAGCTCAACAGCAGCGTCAGGGTCAGGGTAACCAGGCTTTCCAGCAGGAGTTTGGGGTTACGATGGCGTAGCAGATAGTGGGGTTTGAAGAGCAGGCCGAGTGGCACCAGCGCCAGCGCGCCGATCGCTTCCGACAACACCCAGATAATAAAGGTGCGCAGCAGATTATCCGTCGGCACCAGCAAGCAAATCAGCACGCCGCCAATCAGCGGCGGTATCAGCACGCTGCCAATGGCAAGGCGTATCCAGTCGGTAAGATTTTTAAGCGGATTATAGGAAGGCAGCAGTTTGCGCAGCAGGATCGCGCCTGCAACGGCTTCAACAATATTGACCAGCGCATAACGCAAATCGAGAAACGACGGCGAAAAGAGCGCAATGGTGGCAGCGACATTACCCAGCGCGCAGGCAAGGGCGATGCCCGGCCACATCTTGCCGGCATGGCGGTAAAACGCAACGGTCATGATGGCGGTGGGGAACCAGAGCGGCGCAATAATGGTGCCAAATCGAATCAGCTCAAGAGAGAAGAGCGTGAAGAAAAAAGAGAGCAGTCCAAGACTTATTAGCCGCAGCACGGGATGTGGTGTGGTAACCAAAACGTGTTGGTATTGTTTTTTCATTACCGCTTTATCCGCAACCCTGTGCCGTCCGACACGGCGGCCGACGAATGAAATGAGAATTTCGGATTATGCTAGTACAAACAATTTACAATTCCTATGGCGTGCGCTCATAAATTGACATCATAGGGTTATTAATTACTTAGTGAATGCATAAAACGCGCCCGGTGCGTCATTTTTACCCACCTTGCTGAGAAAAAAAGCGCGCAGATTGGCGAAAAATGCCGCCATTTTTGCTTATCGCCCGGAGCCGCGCTTTCGACTGGTATCGCGGCGGTGAAATCCCTATAATTGCCGCGTTTGACGCCAAGGCGTCTTCCTTCCTTTACATCCAGGTTAATCAGGTCCCTAAATTTATGACTGATCAGTCACATCAGTGCGTCATCATCGGCATCGCCGGCGCATCTGCTTCAGGTAAAAGTCTTATTGCCAGTACGCTTTACCGCGAGTTACGCGAGCAGGTGGGTGATGAACACATTGGCGTTATTCCCGAAGACAGCTACTACAAAGATCAAAGCCATCTGTCGATGGAAGAGCGTGTTAAAACCAACTATGACCATCCAAGCGCGATGGATCACAGTCTGTTATTCCAGCATCTTCAGTCGCTTAAACGCGGCGAATCCATTGAATTACCGGTCTACAGCTATGTTGAGCATACCCGCACCGCCGAGACCATTCGTATCGAAGCCAAAAAAGTCATCATTCTGGAAGGGATCCTGCTGCTGACCGACTCTCGCCTGCGCGATGAGATGAACTTCTCTATTTTTGTCGATACGCCGCTGGATATCTGCCTGATGCGCCGCATCAAGCGTGACGTGAATGAGCGCGGGCGTTCGATGGATTCGGTGATGGCGCAGTACCAGAAAACTGTGCGTCCGATGTTCCTGCAATTTATCGAACCCTCCAAGCAGTATGCCGACATCATCGTGCCGCGCGGCGGCAAGAACCGTATCGCCATCGACATTCTGAAAGCCAAAATCAGCCAATTTTTTGAATAATACATGTTAGGCTGTCAAACTCAGTGTTAACTACCCGTCCCCTGAGGCTTTTTCAGGGGCGTGTCGCACCAAAGGAGAATGTGCCATGCGTCTTTGTGACCGCGATATCGAAGCCTGGATGAATGAGGGCCGACTCGCAATTAACCCGCGTCCGCCGGTAGAACGAATTAATGGCGCGACGGTGGATGTCCGTCTGGGCAACAAATTCCGCACATTCAGTGGTCATACCGCAGCATTTATCGATCTGAGCGGGCCGAAACAGGAAGTGACCGCCGCCCTCGATCGCGTGATGAGCGATGAGATTGTCCTCGCCGATGGCGAAGCCTTTTTCCTCCATCCGGGCGAGCTGGCGCTGGCAGTGACCTATGAGTCCGTTACCCTGCCTGCGGATCTGGTTGGCTGGCTCGATGGTCGCTCGTCGCTGGCGCGATTAGGCCTGATGGTGCACGTCACCGCACACCGTATCGATCCCGGCTGGTCTGGCTGCATCGTGCTGGAGTTCTATAATTCAGGCAAACTGCCGCTGGCCCTGCGCCCCGGCATGCTGATCGGCGCGCTGAGCTTCGAGCCGCTCTCCGGCCCGGCCGAGCGCCCTTACAACCGCCGCGAAGATGCGAAGTATCGCGATCAGCAGGGCGCGGTTGCCAGCCGTATCGATAAAGACTGAGCAAGTTATCTCTGCAGAGGACGCCATGAGAAGAGTGTTAACCACGCTGATGATCCTGTTGGTCGTGCTGATTGCCGGCCTGTCAGCGTTGGTGTTGCTGGTCAACCCCAACGATTTCCGTGCTTATATGGTGCGTCAGGTTGAAGCGCGCAGCGGCTATCACTTACAGCTTGATGGCCCCTTGCGCTGGCACGTCTGGCCGCAGCTCAGCATTCTCTCAGGGCGCATGACGTTAACCGCGCCGGGCGCGCAGACGCCCGTGGTTAAAGCAGACAATATGCGTCTCGACGTCAATCTCATACCTCTGCTCTCCCACCAGTTGCATGTTAAGCAGGTGATGTTAAAAGGCGCGGTGATCCAACTGACGCCTGAAACCCAGGCCAGGGTGGATAAAGACGCACCTGTCGCACCGCGTGAAAACACGCTGCCGCAGGCGGAAGAGGATCGCGGCTGGTCCTGGGATATCGGCAGTCTGCAGGTAGCGGACAGCGTGCTGGTGTTACAGCATGAGAACGATGAGCAGATGACGGTGCGCGATATCCGGCTGCAGATGGAGCAGGACGATCAGCACCAGGCGGCGCTGGAGTTCTCCGGGCGCATCAACCGTAATCAACGTGATTTAACCCTGGCGCTGCGCGCGAATCTCGACGCGCGCGACTATCCACATAACCTCTCTGCGGTGGTGGATAGCGTCAAGTGGCAGCTGCGCGGCGGCGATGTGCCATCACAAGGTATCGAAGGTGAGGGCGAGTTGCAGGCGCAGTGGCAGGGCGACCAGCAACGCCTGGCGCTAAGCGCGCTGAAGCTGCGCGCCAATGACAGCGTCCTGACCGGACACGGTAGCGTGACTTTTGGCACCCTGCCGGTATGGGCACTGGATTTGCAGTTCGATAATCTCAATCTCGATAATCTGCTGCCGCCGCAAAATAGCGCAGCGGATAGCAGCGCACCGGATCAACAGGGCCAGGCGCAAAGCCGTCCGCCGCGTCCGGTAATCGCTAACAGCGCCGATGTGCCGCATTTTAATGGCCTGCGTGATTTCACCGCCCAGGTGGGGATAACCGCAAAAGCCGTGCGCTGGCGCGGGATGCAGTTTGCCGATGTCAGCGGCCAGTTCAACAATGACGCTGGCCTGCTCTCCATTCCGACCCTGCAGGGCAAAATGGGCGCCGGGCAGATCTCTCTTCCGGGGCAGCTGGATGTGCGCCGCGATGCATCGCGGGCGGTGTTCCAGCCGCGCCTCGACAATGTTGAGATTGGCGACATTCTGAAAGCCTTTAATTATCCCATCGCGCTTACCGGTAGCCTGTCGATGGCGGGTGATTTCTCCGGCCCAAGTATTGATGCAGAAGAGTTTCGCCGTCTGTGGCAGGGCGAGGCGCACGTTGAGCTGAAAAATAGCCGCATGGAAGGGCTCAACTTCCAGCAGCTGGTGCAGCAGGCGGTGGCGCGCAGCACTGATGTGCAGACGCAGGAAAAATATGACACGGCGACGCGGCTCGACAGCTTCAGCAGCGATCTGGCGCTGAAAGCGGGGCAGATGACGCTGAGTAATATGCAGGGCAGCTCGCCGCTTATTGCCCTCACCGGTGAAGGCAAAATGGATCTGGTGAAAGAGCAGGCGGATACCCGCTTTAATATTCAGGTGCTGGGCGGCTGGCAAGGGGAGAGCGAGCTTATCGACTTCCTGAAAACCACGCCGATTCCGCTGCGTGTTTATGGACCGTGGCAGGCGCTCAACTACACCCTGCAGGTAGATCAGCTGCTGCGTAAGCATCTGCAGGATGAGGCGAAACGCCGCCTGAGCGACTGGGCCGATCGCAACAAGGATAAGCAGAGCAGCAAAGATGTGAAGAAGCTGCTCGATAAGATGTGAGTGTAGCGCCATCGGGCGAAATGCCTGATGGCGGCTGCGCCTTATCAGGCCTACGGCGATGATGCAGGGCGAAATGCCTGATGGCGGCTGCGCCTTATCAGGCCTACGGCGATAGTGCAGGGCGACATGCCTGATGGCGGCTGCGCCTTATCAGGCCTACGGTGATGGTGCAGGGCGACATGCCTGATGGCGGCTGCGCCTTATCAGGCCTACGGCGATAGTGCAGGGCGACATGCCTGATGGCGGCTGCGCCTTATCAGGCCTACGGCGATAGTGCAGGGCGACATGCCTGATGGCGGCTGCGCCTTATCAGGACTACGGGCGTTATGAGGGGATTAAAGCATGCCTTCTAAGGCCAGGTGCTGGAGCAGCATAATCGTTTTGCCATCGGCAATCTCTCCGCTGCGGATAGCGGCCAGCGCATCGGTAAAGGTCATCTCCACTACTTCAATATCTTCTCCTTCCTCGATCAGACCGCCGCCGTTGCCGGTACGGCGGCTCTCGTCATACTCGGCGATAAAAAAGTGCAGCTTTTCACTAACCGAGCCGGGGCTCATCCAGGCTTCGAATACCTTTTCGACCCGCTCAAGACGGTATCCGGTCTCCTCTTCAGCTTCCTGCTTTATGCGCGTCTCCGCATCCAGCTCATCCAGCAGCCCGGCGGCGGCCTCCAGTAAAAAACCGGCATGATCGTTCACGAACAGCGGTAAGCGAAACTGCCGGGTAAGGATCACGCTGCGTTTACTGCGGTTGTATAACAGGATTGTTGCGCCATTGCCGCGGTCGTATACCTCCCGGCTTTGACGCTGCCACTCCCCGTCGCGGCGGCGAAAATCGAAGGTGTATTTCGTCAGCTTTCCCCAATCCTGCGACAGCGGGATTGCCGTAATAATGCGTGCTTGTGCCTGTTCTGTTTGCATAGATGCTCCTTTGTACGTTTTCAGGCATCATATCGCGCGTATTCGTGCGTAAACAAGAGATTTCGTGCAGCGCATCGCCAGCGAAGGCCTGCGCGATCCATGTTAAAGCGAGGAAGAAAAGAGGGGAGGAGTGAGCCGGGGCGAACCCCGGCTGGTTTACACTTCGTAGTCGGAAGAAACGTCGCTTGCTATGGGGATAAGCTGCACTTTCTGCACCCGGTGGCTCTCAACCTCCAGGGTTTTCAGGCGGAAATCGCCAATCGTCACCTCTTCGCCAGGAGCGGGAATACGCTGCAGATGCTCCATCAACAGCCCGGCGATGGTGTGGTAATCGCGTTTATCATCCAGCGGCAACGGCACATACTGCACCAGATCTTCCAGCGGCATATGACCGTTGGCGGTCCAACTGCCGTCGCTGTTTTTCTGGATATCATGGCGGGCGTCAATCTCCTCCACCTCGTTGGGCAGATTACCGGCGATGGTCTCCATCACATCACTTAATGTCACCACCCCTTCGACCGAGCCGAACTCATCGACCACGAAAGCGAAGTGGGTACGGGCATTACGGAACTGTTCCAGCGCCTGCAACAGCGGTAACCCCTCAGGGAAGACCAGCGGCTGGCGCACCAGCACGCGCAGATCCAGCGGTTCGCCATGCAGGGACTGCTGCAACAGATCGAGAATATGCACCACGCCGAGCAGCGACTCCTCCTGCTCGCCGCCGGTCACCACAATGCGGGTGTGCTGGTTTTTATCCAGCAGGGCACGCACCTCTGCTTCCGGCGCGTTGAGATCGATATGTTCGATATCGTGACGCGAGGTCATGATGCTGCTCACCGTGCGCTGATTGAGGTTCAGCACGCGCTCAATCATCCGCCGCTCCTGCGGATTAAAAATCTGCGCATCGTCGCTGTCGCGCAGCATTGAGGCGGTTTGCGCATCCAGCTCCGCATCCTCTTTCCGCCCGCTGAGCAGGCGCATCACCGCTTCGGTGGTGCGCTGGCGCAGTGTATGGTTGGCAAACAGGAAACGGCGGCGGTTAAAGATGGCCAGCTGATTGAGGGACTCAATCATCACCGAGAAGCCAATCGCTGCATAGAGATAGCCTTTCGGGATATGGAAGCCAAAGCCTTCCGCCACCAGGCTAAAGCCGATCATCAGCAGGAAGCTGAGACAGAGGATGACAATTGTCGGGTGATTATTGACGAAGCGGGTGAGGGCTTTGCTCGCCAGCAGCATCAGCGAGATGGCGATAATGACCGCGGCCATCATCACCGCAAGATGATCGACCATGCCGACGGCGGTGATCACCGAGTCGAGAGAGAAGACCGCGTCGAGCACTACGATTTGCGCGACCACCGCCCAGAATTTTGCCCCGCGCCGCTGGCTGGGGTTGTCACTGTCTTTCCCTTCAAGCCGCTCGTTCAGCTCTACCGTGGCTTTAAACAGCAGGAACAGGCCGCCGAACAGCATGATGAGATCGCGGGCGCTAAAGCTTAAACCGCGCAAGGTGAACAGCGGTTGCGTGAGCGTCACCAGCCACGAAATGGAGGCCAGCAGCACCAGGCGCATCAGCATAGCAAGGATTAAACCCGTCACGCGGGCGCGGTCGCGCTCTGCAGGGGGGAGTTTTTCCGCCAGGATGGCGATAAAGACCAGGTTATCGATACCGAGCACTAACTCAATGACCACCAGTGTGATCAGCCCGGCCCAGATTGATGGATCAGCAATCCACTCCATTGTTAGCGTAAAACCTTATATAAGTTGAGCATTGTGATGAGGAGATCATGGGTAACTTTCAGCACGAATGCAATGCCGCCTGCGATTAATCTTATTTAATAAGATATTTAAGAGTTATTTAATTACATTCCCGCACGGTGATTATGTTTATTTGTTGCTGTTTAAGGTGCGAATTTAGGAACTATCGTATGGGGCGGGCTGCATCCCTAAGTTGTCAATATAAGTTAATTCCTAAAAACCTGAAAACCCGACGTTAATATTATTCTTAAAAAAGCTTCTGTCAGGAGATGCCGCCTTGCCTGCCTTAGGCTTAGCTGCAACAATTCCATCGGCATCTTTCAAATATACCTGCGATGTTAATTTCCGCGTTGTTATTCGATGTGGAAAAGGATACCCGCCGTATTTAGTGCGCGCCGCAGCTGGCGCCCTGACGAGGATGTAAAGGATGACTATCAACGACATATCGATGATCAGTGCATTGGTAACTGGAAGCCAGGGGCGGTAGCATGCCTGTAGGCATGACTGCAGCCGGATTATTCTGTAATGTCATGGGGTTGGATAAATGCTTTTTAGGACTGATGCTAGTTATATTCCTGGTGAATTAACTGCATTCTGATTCTGTGTACTGCTTGAGCGCTTATTTAAATCGCACAGGATAATTACTCTGCCATAGTGATAATTAATCAATGATGAAATCTAAAATGAAATTGATGCCATTATTGGTGTCCATAAGCTTAATGAGTGGCTGCACCGTATTCCCGGGTAGCAATATGTCGACATCGGGAAAGGACGTGATTAAACAGCAGGATGCTGACTTTGATTTAGACAGTATGGTGAACGTTTATCCATTGACCCCGCGTCTGATTGAGCAGTTACGCCCACGCGTAAACGTTGCTCAACCTAACATGTCGCTGGATCAAGAGATCTCCTCTTATGAATACCGCGTTGGTCCAGGCGACGTCCTGAGCGTCACTGTGTGGGATCACCCGGAATTAACCACCCCTGCCGGTCAGTATCGCAGCTCCAGCGATACCGGCAACTGGGTGCAGCCGGATGGCACCATGTTCTACCCCTATATCGGCAAAGTCCGCGTGGTGGGTAAAACCCTGGCCGAAATACGTAGTGATATTACCAGCCGCTTAGCGACCTATATTGCCGACCCGCAGGTGGACGTTAATATCGCCGCGTTCCGCTCGCAAAAAGCCTATGTCTCTGGCCAGGTGAATAAATCAGGCCAGCAGGCGATCACCAACGTGCCGCTGACCGTGCTTGACGCGATCAACGCCGCAGGCGGTCTGACCGATCTTGCCGACTGGCGCAACGTCGTGCTGACCCACAAAGGCAAAGAGGAGCGCATCTCTCTGCAGGCGCTGATGCAAAACGGCGACCTCAGCCAGAACCGCCTGCTCTACCCGGGCGACATTCTGTTTGTTCCGCGCAATGACGATCTGAAAGTGTTCGTGATGGGCGAAGTGAAAAAACAGAGCACCCTCAAAATGGACTTCAGTGGCATGACGCTGACCGAAGCGCTTGGCCAGGCAGAAGGTCTCGACCTGACCTCCTCCAACGCCAGCGGTATCTTCGTCATCCGTCCGATCAAGAACGGCGAGGGCGGTCGCGGCAACAAGATTGCCAACATCTACCAGCTTGATATGTCGGATGCCACGTCGCTGGTGATGGCCACCAACTTCCGCCTCCAGCCTTATGACGTTGTTTATGTCACCACCGCACCGGTATCGCGTTGGAACCGTCTTATCAACCAGTTGCTGCCAACCATCAGTGGCGTTCGCTACATGACGGATACGGCCAAAGATATTCATACGTGGTAACAGGCATGTTCAACAAAATTCTGGTGGTTTGTGTGGGGAACATTTGTCGTTCCCCGACAGCGGAACGGCTACTGAAAAAATACCACCCCGGGCTCACGGTTGAGTCCGCCGGGTTGGGCGCACTGGTCGGGCATAGCGCAGATGCCAACGCCACGGCCGTGGCGGCAGATAACCAACTCTCGCTGGATGGGCATGTCGCACGCCAGATCTCCGGGAAATTGTGTCGTGAATTCGATCTGATTCTGGTCATGGAGAAGCGACACATCTCCCGCTTGTGCGAACTTACCCCCGAGATGCGTGGAAAGGTCATGTTGTTTGGCCACTGGGATAACGAACGGGAGATCCCCGATCCGTATCGCAAAAGTCGCGAAGCTTTTGAAGCCGTTTACACCTTACTTGACCAGTCTGCCCGCCTTTGGGCGCAGGCATTGCAAGCTCAGCAGGGATAATAATGACAGAGAAAACACACCATTCGCATTCTGCTACGTCGGCAGTGGGCAATGACGAAATCGATATTGGCCGTCTACTCGGCACAATCATTGAGGCTCGCTGGTGGGTGCTGGGCATTACCGCGCTATTTGCCCTCGCCGCGCTCGTTTACTGCATGTTCGCCACGCCCATTTACAGCGCCGATGCGCTGGTGCAGATCGAGCAGAATACCGGCAGTTCGCTGGTGCAGGATATTAACAGCGCGTTGAGTAACAAACCGCCGGCGTCGGAAGCGGAAATCCAGCTGATCCAGTCCCGCCTGGTGCTGGGCAAAACCGTTGACGATCTCGACCTCGACATCTCGGTGGTGAAAAACACCTTCCCACTGTTCGGCGCCGGTTGGGATCGCCTGATGGGGCGGCAGAATGAGACTGTTAAGGTCACCTCATTCGAACTGCCGAAAGGGTGGGCGGATCAAACCTTTACTCTTAAAGTGCTGAGCCCGAAAACTTATCTGCTGAGCAGCGACGGCGGGTTTGAAGCGCGCGGTGAAGTGGGCAAACCGTTGAGCAAAGAGGGCGTCACCATGATGGTGAGCGCGATTCAGGCCTCTGACGACAGCGAGTTTACCGTCACCAAGTTCTCGACCCTTGGCATGATCAACAATCTGCAAAACAACCTGACGGTTGTGGAGAACGGTAAAGACACCGGCGTGCTGAGCCTCAGCTACACCGGCGAAGATCGCGACCAGATCCGTGCCATTCTCAACAGCATCACCCGCAACTATCTTGAGCAGAATATTGAGCGCAAATCGGAAGAAGCGGCAAAAAGCCTGATCTTCCTCGATAAGCAGCTGCCGGAAGTGCGTCATAACCTCGACGTCGCGGAAGATAAGCTCAACGCCTATCGCCAGACGAAAGACTCCGTCGACCTGCCGCTCGAAGCCAAATCGGTGCTCGACTCGGTGGTCAACATTGATGCGCAGTTGAACGAACTGACCTTCAAAGAAGCGGAGATCTCCAAGCTCTACACCAAAGCGCACCCGGCGTACCGCACGCTGCTGGAGAAACGCCAGGCGCTGGAAGATGAGAAGGCCAAGCTCAATAAACGCATTACGGCCATGCCGCAGACGCAGCAGGAAATTGTGCGCCTGACCCGCGACGTTGAATCTGGTCAGCAGGTCTATATGCAGTTGCTGAATAAACAGCAGGAGCTGCGTATCACTCAGGCGAGCACCGTGGGCGATGTGCGCATCGTTGACCCGGCAATCACTCAGCCTGGCGTGCTGAAGCCGAAAAAAGCGCTGATTATTCTCGGCAGCATTATTTTCGGTCTGATTATCTCCGTCGTTGGCGTGTTGCTGCGTTCCCTCTTCAACCGCGGTATCGAAAGCCCGCAGGTGCTGGAAGAGCACGGTATCAGCGTCTATGCCAGCATCCCGCTCTCCGAGTGGCAGAAGGAGCGTGATAACGCGCAAGTCGCCAAAGGGGCACGCCGCTTCAAGCAGAGCCAGTTGCTGGCGGTGGGTAACCCGACCGACCTGGCGATTGAAGCGGTTCGCAGCCTGCGTACCAGTCTCCACTTCGCCATGATGCAGGCCAACAACAATGTGTTGATGATGACCGGGGTCAGCCCCTCCATCGGTAAAACCTTTGTCTGTGCCAACCTTGCGGCGGTTATCAGCCAGACCAACAAGCGCGTGCTGCTGATCGACTGTGATATGCGTAAAGGCTACACCCACGAACTGCTGGGTACCGACAATATCAACGGTCTGTCAGATGTGCTGGCAGGGAAGGGCACCATCGAGAGCTGCGCGAAGCCGACCTCTATCAGCAACTTCGACCTGGTTCCGCGCGGTCAGGTGCCGCCTAACCCATCTGAGCTGCTGATGAGCGAACGCTTTACCCAGCTGATTGAGTGGGCGAGCAAAAACTACGATCTGGTGCTGATCGATACCCCGCCAATCCTCGCGGTGACCGATGCGGCTGTAGTAGGTCGCCACGCGGGCACCACGCTGATGGTGGCGCGTTACGCGGTCAACACCCTGAAAGAGATCCAGACCAGCCTGAGCCGCTTCGAGCAGAACGGCATCCAGGTGAAAGGCGTCATCCTGAACTCCATCTTCCGCCGCGCAACCGGCTATCAGGATTACGGCTACTACGAGTACGAATACAAGTCCGACTCGAAATAACAAGACTTATACCTCTACCCTCAGCGTGCTTCGCCCTTCCCCTTAACGGGGGGAGGGCGTAAGCGAGGGCGAAAAGCGGCATGTTGAACGCATTAGGGATCGCATCATGAGCACAACAGCAAACCCATTAATTTCAATTTATATGCCTACCTGGAACCGTCAGCAGCTGGCCATCCGCGCCATTAAATCGGTGCTGCGCCAGGATTACCCGCACTGGGAAATGATCATCGTTGATGACTGCTCCGCGTCGTTCGATCAGCTGCAGCAGTTTGTTGACGAACTGGGCGACCCGCGCGTCAGCTATACGCGCAACGACTTCAACTCCGGAGCCTGCGCCGTGCGCAACCAGGCCATTCTGCAGGCGCGTGGTCAATACATTACCGGTATCGATGATGATGATGAGTGGACGCCAAACCGCTTATCGGTCTTCCTTGCCCATAAACATCTGCTTAACACCCGCGCGTTTCTCTACGCCAATGATTATGTGTGTCAGGGCGAAGTCTACGCGCAGCCGGCGAGCCTACCGCTCTACCCGAAATCGCCGTTCTCCCGCAAACTCTTCTACAAACGCAATATCGTCGGCAACCAGGTTTTCACCTGGGCGTGGCGGTTTAAAGAGTCGCTGTTTGATACCCAACTGAAAGCCGCCCAGGATTACGACATCTTCCTGCGCATGGTGACCGAGTATGGCGAGCCGTTCAAAATTGAAGAGGCGACGCAGATCCTCCATATCAACCACGGTGAAATGCAGATCACCTCTTCACCGAAGAAGTTCTCCGGCTACTTCCACTTCTATCGCAAGCACAAAGATAAGTTCGACCGTGCCAGCAAGAAGTACCAACTCTTCACCCTCTACCAGATCCGCAATAAGCGGATGAACTGGCGCACGCTGCTGACGCTCTTTTCCGTGCGCAACGGCAAACGTCTGGCTGATGGGCTGCGGGGTAAATAATGCGACTGGAAGATTTTCGCGCAAACCACTGGAACTTGCGCCCGTGTTGCATGGTTGCAGCCTACCGTATCGCACACTTCTGCTCGGTGTGGCGCAAAAAGCATGTGATTAACAATATCTGGGCCGCGCCGGTCATTCTGCTCTACCGCTTTATCACCGAATGTCTGTTTGGCTATGAGATCCAGGCGGCGGCGACTATTGGTCGGCGTTTCACTATTCACCACGGTTATGCGGTGGTGATTAATAAAAATGTCGTAGCGGGTGATGATTTTACCATTCGCCATGGTGTGACCATCGGCAACCGCGGCGCCGACAGCCTGGCCTGCCCGGTGATTGGCAACGGCGTTGAGCTGGGTGCGAATGTGGTGATGATTGGCGATATCACCATTGGCAACAATGTCACCATTGGCGCAGGCAGCGTGGTGCTCGACAGTGTGCCGGACAACGCGCTGGTGGTGGGTGAAAAAGCGCGCGTGAAGGTGATTAAATGAATATTTTGCAGTTTAACGTACGCCTCGCAGAGGGCGGTGCTGCCGGTGTTGCGCTGGATCTCCACCAGCGAGCGCTGCAGCAGGGTTATCAGTCGCGCTTTATTTATGGCTACGGTAAAGGCGGCAAAAAGAGTGTCAGCCATGACAACTATCAGAACGTCTATAAACAGACGCCGCGTCTGACCTCGATTGCCAACCTGGCGCTGTTCCGCCTCTTTAACCGCGATGTTTTCGGCAATCTCAATAATCTTTATCGCAACGTAACCCGCAGCGAAGGGCCGCTGGTGCTCCATTTCCATGTGATGCACAGCTACTGGCTCAACCTTGAGGATCTGGTAGCGTTTTGCCAGCGCGTAAAAGCCCACAAACCGGACGTCACCTTCGTCTGGACGCTGCACGACCACTGGAGCGTCACCGGCCGCTGCGCCTTTACCGATGGCTGCGAAGGGTGGAAGAGCAACTGCCAGAAGTGCCCGACGCTGAGTAACTATCCGCCGGTCAAAATCGATCGCGCGCATCAGTTAGTGGGCCGCAAGCGCCAGCTGTTTAACACCATGCTGTCACTGGGTTGCCAGTTTATCTCCCCAAGCCAGCACGTGGCTGATGCCTTTAATAGTCTGTATGGCGCTGGCCGTTGCCAGATTATCAACAACGGTATTGATGTCGCGACAGAAGAGATCCTCGCCCAGCTCGCGCCGGTAAAAGTGACGCAGGGAAAACCGAAGATCGCTATCGTCGCCCACGATTTACGCTACGACGGGAAAACCAACCAAAAGCTGGTGCGCGACATTATGGCCCTTGAAGATCGCGTCGAGTTACACACCTTCGGCAAATTTTCCCCGTTTGAGGGGCCGCAGGTGGTTAACCACGGTTTTCTTACTGATAAGCGTAAATTGATGAGCGAGCTCAATGAGATGGATGCGCTGGTCTTTAGTTCGCGCGTCGATAACTACCCGCTTATCCTCTGCGAAGCCCTCTCCATCGGCGTGCCGGTGATCGCCACCCACAGCGATGCGGCGCGCGAAGTACTGCAAAAGTCAGGCGGGAAAACCTTCAGTGAAGAGGAGGTGCTGCCGCTGGTGCAGTGCCATAAAGCAGAAATTGCCCAGGCGGTGTTTGGCGAGAGCCTCGACGCGTTTCGCGCGCGCAGCCGCCAGGCCTATAGCGGTCATCAGATGCTGGAGGAGTATGTCTCGTTCTATCAGAGTCTGTAGCTATCTGCTGCTGCCGTTGATCTACCTGCTGGTCAACGTGAAATTATTCCAGCTCGGTGAGAGCTTCCCGATCACGATTGTGACGTTTTTACCGGTGATGCTGCTGCTCTACGTTGAGCGCATCAACCTGAAAAAATTGATGTTAGCGCTGATGCTCGGTGCAGGATTAACGCTCTTCAACTTTATTTTCGGTAAGTCACTGGATGCCAGCAAATATGTCACGTCGACAATGCTGTTTGTTTACATCGTGATCATTATTGGCATGGTGTGGAGTATTCGCTTCAAAACGATCTCGCCGCATAACTACCGAAAGATTTTGAGATTTTTCTATATGGTGGTGGCGTTAATTGTCACGCTGGCCGCAATGGAGATGGCTCAGATCATTCTTACTGGCGGCAGTAGTTTGATGGAAATAATTTCGAAATATCTTATTTACAGCAACAGTTACGTGCTGAATTTTATCAAGTTCGGCGGTAAGCGAACCACGGCGCTCTATTTCGAACCGGCATTCTTCGCTCTGGCGTTAATCTCAATTTGGCTCAGCATCAAACAGTTTGGTATCAAAACGCCGAAGACCGATGCTATGATTCTGGCAGGGATAGTTCTCTCAGGATCGTTCTCCGGGGTAATGACATTTATCATGTTTTACCTGCTGGAATGGGCGTTCCAGTATCTCAATAAAGAGGCGATTCAGAAGAAATTACCGCTGGCAATTATTTCACTTGCGGTGTTTGTTGTGGGCCTCGTATTTGCTTTTCCTTATATTGCAACGCGTATTGGCGATTTGGGAACGGAAGGCTCCTCCTCTTATTACCGAATTATCGGTCCGCTTGTGATGGTTGGATATTCGCTGACCAATATTGATGGCGTAGTAAGATTCGGCTCACTTTATGAATATGTCGCATCATTCGGAATCTTTAACGGTGCAGACGTCGGGAAAACAATAGACAATGGGTTGTATCTGCTGATCATTTATTTTTCATGGTTAGCGGTAATACTGACCGGATGGTACATGTTTAAAGTCGCTAAAATGACGATGAATGCTTTTGGCAACAATCAGAATTTTCGCGTTCAACTTTTCTTGTTTACCCCGATCTCGTTGTTTTTTACGGGGTCAATTTTTAGTCCGGAATATGCATTTTTAATTGTTTGTCCATTTATTCTTCGTAAAGCGTTGAATATTGTCAGTTCATGAGAAGGTGGGTCACATGCTGCTAAGTGTTATTACTGTCGCGTTTCGCAATTATGAAGGTGTGATGAAGACCTGGCAGTCGCTGGCTCACCTGGCGAAAGCGCAAGATATTGAGTTCGAGTGGATCGTGGTTGACGGCGGTTCACAGGACGGCACTGAGGATTTTCTGAAAAGCCTCAATGGACAATATAATTTACGTTTCATAAGCGAACGCGATAAAGGTATTTACGATGCCATGAATAAAGGCATCGATATGGCCTCAGGACGTTTTGCGATATTTCTTAATTCTGGCGATATTTTCCATGAAGAGATCGTCGACGTTGTTCGCCAGTTAAGCGAAGCGAAAGAGACCGCGATGTATATCGGCGATGCGCTGCTTGATTTCGGCGACGGCAGCAAGCTGCGTCGCAATGCGAAAAGCGGCTGGTATATTTATCACAGCCTGCCGGCCAGCCACCAGGCCATCTTTTTCCCGGTGCACGGGTTAAAAACGTACCCCTACGATCTGCAATTTAAAGTCTCATCCGATTACGCGTTAGCGGCCAGAATGTTTAAAGCGGGCTTTCCGTTTAAGCGTCTGAAAGGGCTGGTATCTGAATTTTCGATGGGCGGTGTATCCACTTCTAATAATCTCGAATTATGTCAAGACGCCCGTAAAGTTCAGCGCATGATATTACACGTCCCGGGCTTCTGGGCAGAATTATCCTATATGTTGCGTTTACGGACGACGGGTAAAGCAAAGGCTTTATATAACAAAGCTTAACGCCCGGACATAAGGAAAGAATATGCAAGATTTAAACGGATTCTCCGTGCCGAAAGGCTTTCGGGGCGGGAACGCTATTAAGGTTCAACTGTGGTGGGCGGTGCAGGCGACATTATTTGCCTGGTCTCCGCAGGTGCTTTATCGCTGGCGCGCCTTCTTATTACGCCTGTTCGGCGCGAAGGTGGGAAAAGGCGTAGTGATTCGACCATCAGTCAAAATTACCTACCCATGGAAATTAACCCTGGGTGATTACAGCTGGGTGGGGGACGACGCGGTGTTATATACGCTCGGCGACATCACCATCGGCGCAAATTCTGTGGTGTCACAGAAGTGTTATTTGTGCACCGGCAGTCACGACTATATGAGCGCGCATTTCGATATTAACGCGACGCCTATCGTGATTGGCGAGAAGTGCTGGCTGGCGACGGATGTGTTTGTTGCTCCCGGCGTTTCTATCGGCGACGGCACGGTCGTCGGTGCGCGCAGCAGTGTTTTTAAATCGCTACCGGCAAATGCGATTTGTCGGGGCAATCCCGCAGTGGTAACGCGCGAACGCGTTGAAAAGGTAACTCCCTAACAGGGAACATTGAGGAAAATAAATTATGTCTAAAGTCGCTCTCATCACCGGCGTTACCGGGCAAGATGGCTCTTATCTGGCAGAACTGCTTCTGGAAAAGGGTTACGAAGTTCACGGCATCAAACGCCGCGCTTCCTCTTTCAATACTGAGCGTGTTGATCACATTTATCAGGATCCGCACACAAGCAACCCGAAATTCCACCTGCACTACGGCGATCTGACCGATACGTCCAACCTGACCCGTATCCTGCAGGAAGTGCAGCCGGATGAAGTGTACAACCTGGGCGCGATGAGCCACGTTGCGGTCTCCTTCGAATCCCCGGAATACACCGCTGATGTCGACGCTATGGGTACGCTGCGTCTGCTGGAAGCGATCCGCTTCCTGGGTCTGGAGAAGAAAACCCGTTTCTATCAGGCATCCACCTCTGAGCTGTATGGCCTGGTGCAGGAAACCCCGCAGAAAGAGACCACGCCGTTCTACCCGCGCTCTCCGTATGCCGTTGCCAAACTGTACGCTTACTGGATCACCGTGAACTACCGTGAATCCTACGGCATGTACGCCTGTAACGGCATCCTGTTCAACCACGAATCCCCGCGTCGCGGCGAAACCTTCGTGACCCGTAAAATCACCCGCGCGATCGCCAACATCGCTCAGGGCCTGGAATCCTGCCTCTATCTCGGCAACATGGACTCCCTGCGTGACTGGGGCCATGCCAAAGACTACGTGAAAATGCAGTGGATGATGCTGCAGCAGGAACAGCCGGAAGACTTCGTTATCGCCACCGGCGTGCAGTACTCCGTACGTCAGTTCGTGGAAATGGCTGCCGCTCAGCTCGGTATCAAACTGCGCTTCGAAGGCACTGGCGTAGAAGAGAAGGGTATCGTTGTTTCCGTAACTGGCCACGATGCGCCGGGCGTGAAACCGGGTGATGTGATTGTTGCCGTTGACCCGCGTTACTTCCGTCCTGCTGAAGTGGAAACCCTGCTGGGCGACCCGACCAAAGCGCACGAAAAACTGGGCTGGAAACCGGAAACTACCCTGCAGGAGATGGTCTCCGAAATGGTGGCAAAAGATCTGGAAGCAGCGAAAAAACACTCACTGCTTAAGGCCCACGGTTACGAGGTTGCCATCGCGCTGGAGTCCTGAGCATGACCAAACAACGTGTTTTTGTGGCTGGCCATCGCGGGATGGTGGGGTCAGCCATCGTACGGCAGCTCGAACAGCGTGCGGATATCGAACTGGTGCTGCGCTCCCGCGAAGAGCTGAACCTGTTGGATGCCGCGGCGGTAGACGCGTTTTTCGCCAGCGAACGTATTGACCAGGTCTACCTGGCGGCAGCGAAAGTGGGCGGTATTGTGGCGAACAATACCTACCCGGCGGACTTCATCTACGAAAATATGATGATTGAG
Source organism: Kosakonia sp. CFBP8986 (assembly GCF_034044935.1). Lineage (NCBI taxonomy): Bacteria > Pseudomonadati > Pseudomonadota > Gammaproteobacteria > Enterobacterales > Enterobacteriaceae > Kosakonia > Kosakonia sp. CFBP8986. The sequence continues at coordinate 543,316 of NZ_JAXCXB010000002.1, forward strand.
AGCAACATCATTCACTCGGCGCACAAGCACGACGTGAACAAGCTGTTGTTCCTCGGTTCGTCCTGCATCTACCCGAAACTGGCGAAGCAGCCGATTGCTGAAAGCGAGCTGCTGCAAGGGACGCTGGAGCCGACGAACGAGCCGTACGCGATTGCCAAAATCGCCGGGATCAAACTGTGCGAATCGTACAACCGCCAGTATGACCGCGATTACCGCTCGGTGATGCCGACCAACCTGTATGGTCCGCACGACAACTTCCACCCGAGCAACTCGCACGTTATTCCTGCGCTGCTGCGTCGTTTCCACGAAGCGACCCAGGAGAATGCGGCAGACGTGGTGGTGTGGGGCAGCGGTACGCCGATGCGTGAATTCCTCCATGTGGATGATATGGCAGCAGCCAGCATCCATGTGCAGGAGCTGGCGCGCGAAGTGTGGCAGGAGAATACCGAACCGATGCTGTCGCACATCAACGTCGGTACCGGCGTTGATTGCACCATTCGCGAACTGGCGCAGACGGTTGCAAGCGTTGTGGGCTACAAAGGCCGCGTGGTGTTTGATGCCACCAAGCCGGACGGCACGCCGCGTAAGCTGCTGGACGTGACCCGTTTGCATCAACTGGGCTGGTATCACGAGATCTCACTGGAAGCGGGGCTGGCAAGCACCTACCAGTGGTTCCTTGAAAACCAGCACCGGTTCCGGGGGTAAGCATGTTTTTAAGTCATGAAGATTTTGCCACGGTGGTGCGTTCCACCCCGCTGATCTCCATCGATCTGATCGTGGAGAACTCACGCGGCGAGTTTTTACTCGGCAAACGCACTAACCGTCCGGCCCAGGGATACTGGTTCGTGCCGGGCGGACGCGTGCAAAAGGACGAGCCGCTGGCAGCCGCTTTCGAGCGGCTGACTCAGGCGGAACTGGGACTGCGCCTGCCGATGTCGGCAGGTGAGTTTTACGGCGTCTGGCAGCACTTCTATGACGATAACTTCTCCGGCCCCGATTTTACGACCCACTACATCGTGCTTGGCTTCCGTCTGCGCGTGGACGAGGAGACCCTCGCCCTGCCAACGGAGCAGCACGATGACTATCGCTGGGTTTCGCCGGAGGCGTTGATTGCCGACCCGCTGGTGCATGACAACAGCCGCGCCTATTTCCTCGACGCGCAGGGAGTGCCGGGCTTATGAAAATCCTGGTTTATGGCATCAACTATTCGCCGGAACTGACCGGGATCGGTAAGTACACCGGCGAAATGGTGGAGTGGATGGCCCGTCAGGGCCATGACGTTCGCGTCATCACTGCGCCGCCGTACTACCCGGAGTGGAAAGTCGGGCACCCTTACAGTGCCTGGCGCTGGCGTAAAGAGCAGGGCGCCGCCACGGTGTGGCGCTGCCCGCTCTACGTGCCGAAGCAGCCGTCGACCATCAAGCGTCTGCTGCACTTAGGCAGCTTTGCCGTCAGCAGCTTTTTCCCGCTGATGGCCCAGCGCAGCTGGAAGCCGGATCGCATCATCGGTGTGGTGCCGACGCTGTTTTGCACGCCGGGCATGCGCCTGCTGGCAAAACTGAGCGGCGCGCGCACGCTGCTGCATATCCAGGATTATGAAGTGGACGCCATGCTCGGGTTAGGCATGGCGGGCAAAGGTAAAGGCGGCCTGGTGGCAAAACTGGCGGCCGCGTTTGAACGCAGCAATCTGCATAACGTTGACAACGTCTCCACCATCTCCCGCTCGATGATGAACAAAGCGCGTGAGAAGGGCGTGTCAGCCGACAAGATTATCTTCTTCCCGAACTGGTCCGAAGTGGCGCGTTTTCGTGATGTCGACGCGGCAAGCGTTGCGCAGTTACGCCGCGACCTCGGTCTGCCGGATGACAAAAAAATCATTCTTTACTCCGGCAATATTGGTGAGAAGCAGGGATTAGAAAATGTGATTGAAGCCGCTGCGCGACTGAAGGGCCATCCGTGGCTGTTCGCCATCGTCGGGCAGGGCGGGGGCAAAGCGCGGCTGGAGAAAATGGTCAGCGAGCGCGGCCTCGACAATGTGAAATTCTTCCCGTTGCAGCCTTATGAAGCGCTGCCTGCCTTGCTCGCGCTCGGCGATTGCCATCTGGTTATCCAGAAGCGCGGCGCGGCGGATGCGGTATTGCCCTCCAAGCTGACCAACATTCTGGCGGTGGGCGGTAATGCGGTGATCACCGCCGAAGAGAGTACCGAACTTGGCCAGCTCTGCCTGAATGAGCCTGGCATTGCGGTCTGCGTCGAACCGGAATCGGTCGATGCGCTGACCTCGGGCATTGAACGCGCGTTAGCGCTGCCCACAAACAACACGGTGGCACGTGAATATGCCGAACGCACGCTCGAAAAAGAGAACGTGTTAAGCCAGTTTATTGCAGATATTAGCCCGGAGAAATCCGCGACGCCCGCAGCCGCCCACGATGGCGCGGCGCATGAGGCGCGCCTCAATTTCGACGGCAATGGGGATAAATCATGAGTCAAACGCAACTCTATCCGGTCGTAATGGCCGGTGGCTCCGGCAGCCGTCTGTGGCCGCTTTCCCGCGTGCTTTACCCTAAACAGTTTCTCTGCCTGAAGGGCGATCTCACCATGTTGCAGACCACCGTCTGCCGCCTGAACGGCGTTGAGTGCGAAAGCCCGGTGGTGATTTGTAACGAGCAGCACCGTTTTATCGTCGCAGAACAGCTGCGCCAGCTTAACAAGCTGACGGAGAACATCATTCTTGAACCGGCAGGCCGCAACACCGCACCGGCGATTGCGCTGGCGGCGCTGGCGGTCAAACGCCACAACCCGGATAGCGATCCGCTGATGCTGGTGCTGGCAGCGGACCACGTTATTCAGGATGAAGAGGCGTTCCGTACTTCAGTACGTAATGCCATGCCGTATGCCGAGGCGGGCAAACTGGTCACCTTCGGCATCGTGCCGGATATGCCCGAAACCGGTTACGGCTACATCCGCCGCGGCGAAGTCAGCCCAGGACAGGTTGATACTGTGGCGTTTGAAGTGGCGCAGTTTGTTGAAAAACCGAACCTGGAAACCGCGCAGGGGTATGTCGCCAGCGGCGAATACTACTGGAACAGCGGCATGTTCCTGTTCAGCGCCGGTCGCTACCTGGAAGAGCTGCAAAAATATCGTCCGGACATTCTTGAAGCCTGTGAAAAGGCGATGGATGCCACCGACCCCGATATGGACTTTATCCGCGTCGATGAAGAGGCGTTCCTCGCCTGCCCGGAAGAGTCTATCGACTACGCGGTGATGGAGCGCACTGCCGATGCGGTGGTGGTGCCGATGGACGCAGGCTGGAGCGATGTTGGCTCCTGGTCTTCGCTGTGGGAGATCAGCCAGCAGACGCCGGAAGGCAACGTGCACCACGGCGATGTGATCAGCCACAAAACCGAAAACAGCTACGTCTATGCCGAATCCGGTCTCGTGACCACCGTTGGCGTAAAAGATTTAGTGGTGGTGCAGACCAAAGATGCGGTGCTGATCGCCGACCGTAATGCCGTGCAGGACGTGAAAAAGGTGGTCGAGAAGATCAAAGCCGAAGGGCGTCACGAGCACCATATTCACCGCGAAGTTTACCGCCCGTGGGGTAAATATGACTCCATCGACGCAGGCGATCGCTATCAGGTGAAACGCATCACCGTGAAACCGGGCGAGGGGCTGTCGGTACAGATGCACCACCACCGCGCCGAGCACTGGGTGGTGGTTGCCGGTACGGCAAAAGTCACCATCGATGATGAAGTCAAACTGCTGGGCGAAAACGAATCTATCTACATTCCGCTCGGCGCGCGCCACTGCCTGGAAAACCCGGGCAAGATCCCTCTCGACCTGATTGAGGTACGCTCCGGTTCGTACCTGGAAGAGGATGATATTGTGCGCTTCGCCGATCGTTACGGGCGGATTTAACGCCCATTGCCGGCCCGCCGCGCGCGGGTTCGGCCAGAACAACTATTGATAACATTTATGTGGCCAGTTGCGGTCAAGGCTGACTGTTGCCTGAAGAAGAGGTAATGATGGAAAAATTAACCTGTTTTAAAGCTTACGATATTCGCGGAAAGCTGGGCGAAGAACTCAATGAAGATATAGCCTGGCGTATTGGCCGCGCCTACGGGGAGTACCTGAAGCCGCAGACCATTGTGCTCGGCGGTGATGTGCGTCAGACCAGCGAAGCGCTGAAGCTGGCGTTAGCCAAAGGCTTGCAGGACGCCGGCGTTGATGTGCTGGATATCGGTCTGTCAGGTACCGAAGAGATCTATTTCGCCACCTTCCATCTCGGCGTTGACGGCGGTATCGAAGTGACCGCCAGCCACAACCCGATGGACTACAACGGCATGAAACTGGTGCGCAAAGGCGCGCGCCCCATCAGCGGCGACACCGGCCTGCGCGACGTACAGCGCCTGGCAGAAGCCAACGACTTCCCGCCGGTTAACCCGGATAAACGCGGCAGCTACAAGCAAATCTCCCTGCGCGATGACTATATCGACCATCTGCTCGGCTACATCAACACCGCTAACCTCAAACCGCTGAAACTGGTGATCAACTCCGGTAACGGCGCCGCAGGCCCGGTGATCGACGCCATTGAAGCGCGCTTCAAGGCGCTGAATGTGCCGGTGAGCTTTATCAAAGTGCACAACGAGCCGGATGGCACCTTCCCGCACGGTATTCCTAACCCGCTGCTGCCGGAGTGCCGCGACGATACCCGCAACGCGGTGATTGAGCATCAGGCGGATATGGGCATCGCCTTTGATGGCGACTTCGACCGCTGCTTCCTGTTCGACGACAAGGGCCAGTTTATTGAGGGCTACTACATCGTTGGCCTGCTGGCAGAAGCGTTCCTCGAAAAACACCCGGGCGCGAAAATCATTCACGATCCGCGTCTCTCCTGGAACACCGTTGATGTAGTAGGCCGCGCAGGCGGTACGCCGGTGATGTCAAAAACTGGCCACGCTTTTATCAAAGAGCGCATGCGCGAAGAGGACGCCATTTACGGCGGCGAGATGAGCGCGCACCACTACTTCCGCGATTTCGCCTACTGCGACAGCGGCATGATCCCGTGGCTGCTGGTTACTGAGCTGCTGTGCCTGAAAGGCAAAACCCTGGCCGAGCTGGTGGGCGATCGCATGGTGGCCTTCCCGGCGAGCGGCGAGATCAACAGCAAGCTGGCCGATCCGGTTAGCGCCATCAAACGCGTTGAAGATCGCTACGCGCCGGACGCGCTGGAGGTGGATTACACCGACGGCATCAGCATCGCCTTTGCCGATTGGCGCTTTAACCTGCGCTCCTCCAATACCGAGCCGGTGGTGCGTCTGAATGTCGAATCCCGACACGACGTGGCGTTGATGGAGGCGCGAACGCAGGAAATTCTGGCGCTGTTGAATCAGTAACTCTTAGTCGTTCTCCTCCCCATGAGGGGAGGAGGGCAAACAGGCAGGTACAACGATGACAAATCTAAAAAAGCGCGACCGGGCCAAAACGAATGCATCGTTAATCTCTATCGTGCAGCGATTCTCAGACATCACCATTATGTTCGCTGGGTTGTGGCTGGTGTGCAAAGTTAATGCGTTGCCATTTTTCTACATGCATCTGCTGATGGCGCTGACCACGCTGGTAGTATTCCAGATGATCGGCGGCATGACCGATTTCTACCGCTCCTGGCGCGGCGTCAGAATGATGACCGAACTGACGCTGCTGTTGCAGAACTGGACGCTAAGTATCATCTTCAGCGCCGGTTTGATGTCGTTCAACTCGGACTTTGATGTCACCTTCTCGCTTTATCTTACCTGGTATCTGTTAACCAGCCTCGGCCTGATGTTTAGCCGGGCGGTGATCCGCTTCGGTGCTGGCTGGATGCGTAATCTTGGGTATAACACCCGTCGCGTTGCCGTGGCGGGTGATATGCCGATGGGGCAGGCGCTGCTCGACGGTTTTCGCAACGAGCCGTGGCTGGGCTTCGATGTGGTCGGGGTCTATTACGATCCAAAACCGGGTGGCATTGATACCGGCTGGGCGGGCAACCTCGAACAACTGGTTGAAGATGCCCGCAGCGGCAAGATCCATAACGTCTACATTGCAATGTCGATGAACGACGCCGTCTGCATCAAAAAACTGGTGCGCGATCTCGCGGACACCACCTGTTCGGTGATCCTGATCCCGGATGTATTCACCTTCAACATCCTGCATTCACGCATTGAAGAGGTGAACGGCGTGCCGATTGTGCCGCTGTATGACACGCCGCTCTCCGGGGTCAACCGCATCCTGAAACGCCTGGAAGATATTGTGCTCTCGTCGCTGATTCTGCTGCTGATTTCGCCGGTGCTGCTGGCCATCTCTGTAGCGGTGAAGATGAGTTCGCCGGGGCCGATCATTTTCCGCCAGACGCGCTACGGCATGGATGGTAAGCCGATCAAAGTGTGGAAGTTCCGCTCAATGAAGGTGATGGAGAATGACAAAGTGGTGACTCAGGCGACGCAGAACGACCCGCGAGTCACCAAAGTGGGCAGCTTCCTGCGCCGCACCTCCCTTGATGAGCTGCCGCAGTTTATTAATGTGCTCACCGGCGGGATGTCGATTGTTGGCCCGCGTCCTCACGCTGTGGCGCATAACGAGCAGTATCGTGCGCTGATTGAGGGCTACATGCTGCGTCATAAAGTGAAACCGGGCATTACCGGCTGGGCGCAGATTAACGGCTGGCGCGGCGAGACCGACACGCTGGAAAAAATGGAAAAACGCATTGAGTTCGATCTGGAGTACATCCGCGAATGGAGCCTGTGGTTCGATATCAAGATCGTTTTTCTGACCATCTTTAAAGGCTTTGTGAACAAAGCGGCGTATTAAGGAAAGGTCATGAGCCTGAGAGAAAAAACCATCAGCGGAGCAAAGTGGTCAGCCATGGCCACTCTGACCATTATCGGTCTGGGGCTGGTGCAGATGACGGTGCTGGCGCGCATTATCGATAATCACCAGTTCGGTCTGCTGACCGTCTCGCTGGTGATTATCGCGCTGGCGGATACGTTGTCGGATTTTGGTATTGCTAACTCGATTATTCAGCGCAAAGAGATCAGTCACCTCGAGCTGACCACGCTTTACTGGCTCAACGTCGGGCTGGGGATCGTGGTCTGCATCGCGGTCTTCTCGTTAAGCAACATGATTGCTGACGTGCTGAACAACCCGGATCTGGCACCGCTGATCAAAACCCTGTCGGTGGCGTTTGTGGTGATCCCGCACGGGCAGCAGTTCCGCGCGCTGATGCAAAAAGAGCTGGAGTTCAACAAGATTGGCGCGATTGAAACCCTGTCGGTGATGGCGGGCTTCAGCTTTACGGTGATCAGCGCCTTCTTCTGGCCGCTGGCGATGACCGCGATCCTCGGTTATCTGGTTAACAGCGCCGTGCGTACGCTGCTGTTCGGCTACTTTGGCCGCAAGATCTACCGCCCCGGTCTGCACTTCTCCCTTGCTTCCGTCAGCTCCAACCTGCGTTTTGGCGCATGGCTGACCGCAGACAGCATCATCAACTACGTGAACACTAACCTCTCCACGCTGGTGTTGGCGCGTATCCTCGGTGCGAGCGTCGCCGGGGGTTACAACCTCGCCTACAACGTGGCGGTAGTACCGCCGATGAAGCTCAACCCGATCATTACCCGCGTGCTCTTCCCGGCGTTCGCCAAGATCCAGGATGACACCGAGAAGCTGCGCCTGAACTTCTACAAGCTGCTGTCGGTGGTGGGGATTATCAACTTCCCAATCCTGCTCGGGCTGATGGTGGTGTCGAATAACTTTGTGCCGCTGGTGTTTGGCGAGAAGTGGAACAGCATCATTCCGATCCTGCAACTGCTGTGCATCGTTGGTCTGCTGCGCGCGGTCGGTAACCCGATCGGTTCGCTGCTGATGGCGAAAGCAAGAGTCGATATCAGCTTTAAATTCAACGTCTTTAAAACGTTTCTCTTTATTCCGGCGATCATTATTGGCGGCCATATGGCCGGTGCGCTGGGCGTTACGCTCGGCTTCCTGCTGGTGCAGATTATCAACACCATTCTGAGCTACTTCGTGATGATTAAACCGGTGCTCGGCTCGAGCTACCGCCAGTACATCCTCAGCCTGTGGCTGCCGTTCTACCTGTCGCTGCCGACGCTGGTGGTCAGTTATGGCCTCGGCCTGGCGCTCAACGGCCATCTGCCGCTTGCCGCCATGCTGGCGATTCAGGTTGCTGCGGGTGCCATCGCCTTCGCCATTATGCTGATTTTGTCGCGTAACGCGCTGGTGGTGGAGATGAAGCGTCAGTTTTGCCGCAACGAGAAATTGAAAACACTGCTTCGCGCAGGATAAGAAACCTTATTGAACCCCTTTATGAGGTCGTTATGAAATTATTGATCCTTGGCAATCACACATGCGGCAACCGTGGTGACAGCGCAATTTTACGTGGATTGTTGGACGCTATTGCCCGCCTGAATCCTGAGGCGGAAGTGGATGTGATGAGCCGCTATCCGGTCAGCTCCTCCTGGTTACTCAATCGCCCGGTGATGGGTGATCCGCTCTACAGCCAGATGAAAGCGCACAATAACGCTGCTGGCCTGATGGGGCGCGTGAAGAAAGTGCTGCGCCGTCGCTACCAGCACCAGGTGCTGCTCTCCCGCGTGACCGATACCGGCAAACTGCGCAATATCGCCATCGCTCAGGGGTTTACCGATTTTGTGCGCCGCCTGGCGGATTACGATGCGATTATTCAGGTCGGCGGCTCCTTCTTTGTCGATCTCTATGGTGTGCCGCAGTTTGAACATGCGCTCTGCACCTTTATGGCGAAAAAGCCGCTGTTTATGATTGGTCACAGTGTCGGGCCGTTCCAGAACGACGACTTCAACAAGCTGGCGAACTACGTCTTTGGCCATTGCGATGCGCTGATCCTGCGCGAGCATGTCAGCCTCAATCTGATGAAGCAGAGCGGCATCACCACCGATAAAGTGGAGCAGGGCGTCGATACCGCCTGGCTGGTGGATCACCATCAGGAGGATTTCACCGCCAGCTATTCCGTGCAGCATTGGCTGGACCTGGCGGCAAAAGAGAAGACCGTTGCCATTACCCTGCGTGAACTGGCGCCGTTTGATAAACGCCTTGGCACCACCCAGCAGGCGTATGAAAAGGCCTTTGCGGATGTCGTCAACCGCGTGATTGACGCCGGTTATCAGGTGATTGCGCTCTCTACCTGCACCGGCATCGACAGCTATAACAAAGATGACCGCATGGTGGCGCTCAACCTGCGCCAGCATATCCAGGATCCTTCCCGCTACCACGTAGTGATGGATGAACTGAACGATCTGGAGATGGGGAAAATTCTTGCGGGATGCGATTTAACCATCGGCACGCGCCTGCACTCAGCGATCATCTCCATGAACTTCGGCACGCCGGCGATTGCCATTAACTACGAACACAAGTCAGCCGGGATCATGCAGCAGCTCGGCATGCCGGAGATGGCGGTGGATATTCGCCATCTGCTGGACGGTTCGCTGGCGTCAATGGCGGCAGATACGCTGGGCCAACTACCGGCGATCAACGCACGGCTGGCAACGGCGGTGGCAGCCGAGCGAGAGCAGGGCATCAAGATGGTGCAATCGGTGCTCGAGCGCGTGCAGGGGGTGAAATGAAAGTCGGCTTCTTTTTGCTGAAATTTCCTCTCTCGTCCGAAACGTTTGTCCTCAACCAGATTGTCGCCTTTATCAATATGGGATTTGAGGTTGAGATCGTCGCCCTGCACAAGGGCGATATGAACAATACTCACGCCGCGTACAGTGAATATAAGCTGGCGGAGAAGACGCACTGGCTGCTGGCGGAGCCGGAAGGGAAACTGGCGAAGCTGGGCTATCGCGGGCAGGCCATCGCCCGCGGCATGTTCAAGTCGTCGACCTGGAAAGCGCTCAACCTCTCCCGTTACGGTGATGAGGCGCGCAACCTGATCCTGCCAGCGATTTGTGGTCTGGCACCGCAAACTTTTACCGCCGATGTTTTTATCGCCCACTTTGGCCCGGCGGGCGTCACCGCGGCGAAACTGCGCGAACTTGGCGTGCTGAAAGGCAAGATTGCCACCGTCTTTCACGGGATCGATATCTCGCACCGCGATGTGCTTACGCACTACACCCCGGAGTATCAGCAGCTCTTTAAGCGCGGCGATTTGATGCTGCCGATAAGCGATCTGTGGGCCGGGCGGCTGCTCACCATGGGCTGTCCGCAGAATAAGATTGCCGTCTCGCGTATGGGCGTCGATATGACGCGCTTTAGCCTGCGTGAAGTGAAATCGCCTGGCCGTCCGCTGCAAATTATCTCGGTTGCGCGTTTAACGGAGAAAAAAGGGCTGCATGTTGCCATTGAAGCCTGCCGCTTGTTGAAAGCGCGCGGTGTGGCGTTCAAATACCGCATTCTGGGCATCGGCCCCTGGGAGCGCCGTTTGCGCACCCTGATCGAGCAGTTCCAGCTTGAGGATGTGATTGAGATGCCCGGCTTTAAGCCAAGCCATGAAGTAAAAGCGCTGCTCGATGAGGCGGATGTCTTTCTACTCCCCTCCATTACCGGCACCGATGGCGATATGGAAGGTATCCCGGTCGCGCTGATGGAGGCGATGGCCGTTGGGATCCCCGTGGTCTCAACCGTTCACAGCGGTATTCCGGAACTGATCGACGCCGGACGTTCCGGCTGGCTGGTGCCGGAAAACGACGCCGAAGCGCTGGCTGAACGTCTCGCCTCCTTTGGTCAGATGGCGAGTGAGGAGCTTACGCCGGTGGTGACCCGCGCCCGGGAGAAAGTTGAAACGGACTTTAATCAAACGATTATCAACCAGCAACTGGCCAGTCTGCTGCAAACGCTTTGATGAGAGGCTTTATGACTGCGAAACGACGCTCAACCGCGCTGACGCGCCGATCCTTCCTGACCGCCGGCTCTGCGCTGGCGGCGCTTCCCCTGCTGCATATGCCCGCCGCGCGTGCCCTTGGGCGCAGTGACACGGTAAAGTTAAGCGATTACAACCACAATGACTGGCCGGCTGCGCTCAATAAGGCGTTTGCCGACGCGCAGACGGTGGAGGTTCCTGCCGGGCTGGTGTGCGAAAACATAAATACCGGTATTTTCATTCCCGCCGGGAAAACGCTGCTGGTGCGCGGGGCGTTAAAAGGCAGCGGACGCGGGCGTCTTGTCCTGCAGGACGGCAGCCGTGTAATCGGCGAGCAGGGCGGCAGCCTCTATAACGTTATGCTTGATGTGCGCGGCTCAGACTGCACCATTAAAGGTGTCAACATGAGCGGTTATGGCCCGGTAATGCAGATCTATATTGGCGGTAAAGAGAAGCGCGTGATGCGCAATCTGGTGATTGATAACATCAACATCAGCAAAGCTAACTACGGCATTTTACGCCAGGGCTTCCATAACCAGCTGGACGGCGCGCGCATTACCCATAGCCGCTTTAGCGATCTGCAGGGCGATGCCATCGAGTGGAACGTGGCAATCAACGATCGCAATATCCTTATCTCCGATCATGTGATCGACAATATCAACTGCACCAACGGCAAAATTAACTGGGGGATTGGCATCGGGTTAGCGGGCAGCACCTATGACAATAACTACCCGGAAGATCAGTCGGTGAAAAACTTTGTCGTAGCAAATATTACCGGCAGTAATTGCCGCCAGCTGGTGCATGTGGAAAACGGTAAACATTTTGTTATTCGCAATATCAAAGCGAAAAACATTACGCCGGACTTCAGTAAAAAAGCGGGGATTGATAACGCGACGGTGGCTATTTATGGCTGTGATAATTTCGTTATCGATAATGTCACGATGGAAAATAGTGCCGGCATGCTGATTGGTTACGGCGTGATCAAAGGCGATTATTTATCCATTCCGCAAAATTTCAAACTCAACGATATTCAGCAGGATAACAGCAGCAGTAAATATAAGCTGCGCGGTATCCAGGTCTCCTCCGGTAACGCGACCTCGTTTGTCGCCATCACCAACATCAAGATGCAGCAGGCTACCCTTGAGCTACACAATAAGCCGCAGCACCTCTTCCTGCGCAATATTCACATTACGCAGGATGCGTCCGTAGGCCCGGCGCTTAAGCTCAACTTTGACCTGCGCAAAGATGTGCGCGGCCGTTTTATGGCGAAAAATGAGACCCTGCTGTCGATGGCGAATATTCACGCAGTGAATGAGAACGGTCAAAGCTCCGTTGATATCGATCGTGTCGATCAGCACACCGTAAATGTCGAAAATTTAAACTTCCGCTTACCCGCTAAACGGTCTTAAGCCTCTTTTGAGGCTTTTGCGAGGAATCCTGGAGATTAAACCGGGGCGTTAGGATTACATCAGATGTCATGAGGGAGCATCACTCGTCGCCATTTTCATACCTGTTTGCCATGAACGTACTGGCGAAAACAGGTCAAGGGTTTATAATTCATCAATAAATTATAGGTGGAAGAAATAATGGTTAATTTAAAGGCAGTTATTCCGGTAGCCGGACTTGGGATGCATATGCTTCCCGCTACAAAAGCGATTCCAAAAGAGATGCTGCCGATTGTCGACAAGCCGATGATTCAATACATTGTCGACGAAATTGTCGCCGCGGGGATCAAAGAGATTGTTCTGGTCACCCACTCGTCAAAAAACGCGGTTGAAAACCACTTCGACACCTCCTACGAGCTTGAAGCGCTGCTTGAACAGCGCGTTAAGCGCCAGCTGCTGGCGGAAGTGCAGTCCATCTGCCCGCCGGGCGTTACTATCATGAACGTGCGTCAGGCACAGCCGCTGGGCCTGGGTCACTCCATCCTTTGCGCGCGACCGATTGTGGGTGACAATCCGTTTATCGTGGTCCTGCCAGATATCGTGCTGGACACGGCAACCGCCGATCCGCTGCGTTATAACCTCGCCGCAATGGTGGCGCGCTTTGACGAGACCGGCCGCAGCCAGGTGCTGGCAAAACGCATGAAGGGCGATCTCTCTGAGTACTCGGTTATCCAGACCAAAGAGCCGCTGGATAGCGAAGGTAAAGTAAGCCGCATCGTGCAGTTTATTGAGAAGCCGGATCAGCCGCAGACGCTGGATTCCGATCTGATGGCAGTAGGGCGCTATGTGCTCTCTGCGGATATCTGGGCAGAGCTGGAAAACACCGAGCCGGGTGCATGGGGACGTATTCAGCTGACTGATGCTATTGCGCGTCTGGCTGAAAAACAGTCCGTCGATGCCATGCTGATGACTGGCGACAGCTACGACTGCGGTAAGAAAATGGGCTACATGCAGGCATTTGTGAACTATGGCCTGCGCAACCTGAAAGAAGGTCAGAAATTCCGCGATAGCATCCAGAAATTGCTGGCACAATAATCAAATAGATACATCAAGTCCTGCAAATCTGATTACATGGGCAGTAAAGAGTGGCGCTGGGAGAAATTGCTCTCAGGTTATTCTTACTGCCCTTAATTTTTTTAACCTTGGAAATCAACAGTTAAAAAAGATAGTACGCTCATTTTTTGGGCTTAAGAGCAAAGGATTTTCCCTTGTTTCCGGGGCTATTTCAGCGGAGAATAGCCGCTTAGCCTTTCGTGCCTGTGTTAGCTGCAATACGCTACTGTCGGCGCGGGCAAAATTTATGTCAACTGTCTCACACAGCGTACGGGTAGCTGGAAAGCCTGGGGCGGTAGCGTGCCTTTTGTTTCTTACTCTTTTCCTTTTGCCCGTTGAGCGCGTTCTAAACATTGCCAAGCAAGTACGGATAATTCTCGTGAAAATACTGGTCACCGGTGGCGCAGGCTTTATTGGCTCTGCAGTCGTGCGTCATATTATTAATAACACCCAGGATTCTGTGGTTAACGTTGATAAATTAACCTATGCAGGAAATCTTGAGTCTCTTAGCGATGTCAGCGAAAGCCAACGTTATTTTTTCGAGCAGGCTGATATCTGTGACGCTGCTGCGATGGCGCGTATATTCGCAGAGCATAAACCGGACGCAGTAATGCACCTGGCAGCTGAAAGCCACGTTGACCGTTCAATCACCGGGCCTGCCGATTTTATTGAAACTAATATCGTCGGCACCTATGTTCTGCTTGAAGCGGCGCGCGCGTACTGGTCGATACTTGATGAAGACGCCAAACAGGCGTTTCGTTTCCACCATATTTCAACGGATGAAGTCTATGGCGATCTGCCTCATCCGGATGAAGCGCAACCCGGTGAGCCGCTTCCGCTCTTTACCGAAAACACCGCTTATGCTCCAAGCAGCCCTTATTCAGCGTCAAAAGCGTCGAGCGACCATCTAGTTCGCGCCTGGCTGCGTACCTACGGCATGCCGACTCTTGTGACCAATTGCTCCAATAATTACGGCCCTTATCATTTCCCGGAAAAATTGATTCCGCTGGTGATCCTCAATGCGCTTGAAGGTAAACCGCTGCCTATTTATGGTAAAGGCGATCAAATCCGTGACTGGCTCTATGTAGAAGATCACGCTCGCGCGCTTTACACCGTTGTGACGCAAGGCGTGGCTGGTGAAACCTATAACATTGGTGGCCATAACGAGAAACAAAACCTCGATGTTGTGCACACCATTTGCGATCTGCTTGATGAAATCGTGCCTAAAGAGGGCTCCTATCGCGATCAAATCACCTACGTAACTGACCGCCCGGGTCACGATCGCCGTTATGCCATTGATGCTGATAAGATTAGCCGCGAGCTGGGCTGGAAACCGCAAGAGACCTTTGAGTCCGGCATTCGTAAAACCGTGCAGTGGTACCTGGATAATCAGCGTTGGGTTGAGAACGTCAAAAGCGGTGCTTACAAAACCTGGATCGAGCAAAATTACGAGAAACGTTAATGATGAATATTCTGTTGTTCGGTAAAACCGGACAGGTAGGTTGGGAACTACAGCGTGCGCTGGCCCCCTTGGGTCATGTGATCGCTGTCGATGTTCACTCCACTGATTACTGTGGCGATTTCAGTAATCCGGAGGGCGTGGCAGAAACGGTTCGTCGCGTTCGCCCCGGCGTCATCGTCAATGCGGCTGCCCACACGGCGGTTGATAAAGCGGAATCAGAACGGGATTTTGCCCAGTTACTCAATGCGACCAGCGTTGAAGCCATTGCGCGCGAAGCGGCAGCGATAGATGCCTGGCTGGTGCACTACTCAACAGATTATGTTTTTCCGGGCAGCGGCGAAACGCCGTGGCGCGAAACCGACGAGCCTTCGCCGCTCAACGTCTATGGTGAAACCAAATTGGCAGGTGAAAAGGCTATTCAGCAATATTGCCCGAAGCATCTGATTTTCCGCACCAGTTGGGTCTTTGCTGCGAAGGGGAATAACTTTGCTAAAACGATGCTCAAATTGGCGAAAGAGCGCGAAACGCTCTCCATTATCGGCGACCAGTTTGGTGCCCCGACAGGGGCAGAACTGCTGGCTGACTGCACGGCCCATGCTATTCGCACTGCTCTGCACAAACCGGACGTCGCCGGACTTTATCATCTCGTAGCATCAGGTACGACCAACTGGCATGCGTTTGCCCAACTGGTGTTTGCTGAGGCGCGTGCTGCTGGCATCACGCTGGCGGTGCAAAATGTGAATGCTATCGCGACAGAAGCGTATCCTACCCCCGCAAAACGTCCTCATAATTCACGACTCAATACAGAAAAATTTTCCCGTGAATTTAACCTTGTACTTCCGCATTGGGAGAATGGGGTGAAACGTATGCTGGCGGAGTTATTTGCGATGGGCTCGGCTTAATTAATTTGAGATGCCTCTGGGGAGGTGTTTTAGCGTGAGAGAACGAAATGAAAACACGTAAAGGGATTATTCTCGCTGGTGGCTCTGGTACGCGCCTCTATCCGGTGACGATGGCCGTCAGTAAACAGTTGCTGCCTATCTTCGACAAGCCGATGATTTACTACCCGTTATCTACGCTAATGCTGGCGGGTATTCGCGATATTTTGATCATCAGTACGCCACAGGACACGCCGCGTTTTGAACAGTTGCTCGGCGATGGCAGCCAGTGGGGGCTTAAGCTGCACTATAAAGTGCAGTCAAGTCCGGATGGGCTTGCGCAGGCGTTTATTATCGGTGAAGAGTTCATTGGTAACGATGATTGCGCATTGGTCCTCGGCGATAACATTTTCTACGGCCATGATTTGCCGAAACTGCTGGATGGCGCGGTCAATCAGGAGGGCGGTGCAACGGTCTTTGCTTACCATGTCAACGACCCTGAACGTTATGGTGTTGTTGAGTTTGACAAGCAGGGTACTGCCATCAGTCTTGAAGAAAAACCGCTTGAGCCGAAGAGTAATTACGCTGTAACCGGGCTCTACTTCTATGACAACCGTGTGGTTGAGATGGCGAAAAGCCTGAAACCCTCCGCCCGAGGTGAGCTGGAAATTACGGATATTAACCGTTTGTATCTGGAGCAAGGTAATCTTTCAGTTGCGATGATGGGGCGTGGTTATGCCTGGCTGGATACAGGTACACACCAAAGCCTGATTGAAGCAAGTAACTTTATTGCCACTATTGAAGAGCGCCAGGGGTTAAAGGTCTCTTGCCCGGAAGAGATCGCGTTCCGTAAAGGCTTTATTGATGCCGAGCAGGTAAAAAAACTGGCTGAGCCTCTGAAAAAGAATGCCTATGGCCAGTATCTGCTAAAAATGATTAAAGGTTATTAAGCATGAATGTGATCAAGACTGATATCCCCGATGTATTGATTTTTGAGCCGAAAGTCTTCGGCGATGAGCGGGGCTTTTTCTTCGAAAGCTTTAGCCAAAAACTATTCGAGGAAGCTGTCGGACGGAAGGTTGAGTTTGTTCAAGACAACCACTCTAAGTCGGCAAAAGGGGTATTACGCGGATTGCATTATCAGCTTGATCCTTTTGCGCAGGGTAAGCTTGTGCGTTGCGCCGTCGGTGAAGTTTTTGATGTTGCGGTGGATATTCGCAAAAGCTCTCCAACTTTTGGTAAATGGGTTGGAGTCCATCTTTCAGCAGAAAATAAACGTCAACTTTGGCTCCCGGAAGGTTTTGCTCACGGCTTCCTTGTTCTCAGCGAGACGGCAGAGTTTCTCTACAAAACTACAAATTATTATGCGCCGGCATTCGACCGTGGCATCAAATGGGATGATCCTCATTTAGATATTAGTTGGCCGTACGCTGGCGAATTAAGCCTGTCTGAAAAAGATAAAGCGCAACCCCTCTGGAATAGCATTCAGTATTTTGACTGAAATTACTACAGACATGTCTAACATTTTCTTTAGAGTATATCCATATGTTTAATGATAAAGTAATTCTTGTAACTGGCGGTACTGGGTCGTTTGGTAATAAATTTGTTCGCATGACGCTTGAAAAATATAATCCGAAAAAAATTATCATTTACTCTCGTGACGAAATGAAGCAGTGGGAAATGGCTAAACATTTTAAAGATGAAAGCCGCATTCGCTTTTTCATTGGTGATGTTCGTGATAAAGAGCGCCTTTACCGCGCGCTGGATGGCGTCGATTTTGTCGTGCACGCCGCTGCGACTAAGATTGTCCCCACTGCCGAATATAATCCATTTGAGTGTGTCAAAACTAATATCAATGGTGCGATGAATGTTATTGATGCCTGTATTGATAAAGGCATTGAACGTGTGGTTGCCCTTTCAACAGATAAAGCAAGTAGCCCGGCCAATCTTTATGGCGCTACTAAACTAGCTTCCGACAAGCTGTTTGTTGCCGGAAACTCCTACTCTGGCGCGTATAAAACTCGCTTCGCCGTTGTACGTTACGGTAACGTAATGGGATCACGTGGTTCCGTAATTCCTTTCTTTCTCTCAATTAAAGAGAAAGGCGAATTACCTATCACTGACGATCGTATGACCCGCTTTATGATCACCCTCGAACAAGGGGTCGAGTTAGTGTGGCATGCCTTCCAGGACATGGTTGGCGGTGAGATCTATGTGAAAAAAATCCCATCCATGAAAGTTACGGATGTTGCGACAGCAGTAGCGCCAGAAGCGACGCAAAAAGTCGTTGGTATTCGTCCCGGCGAAAAGCTGCATGAGCAAATGATCAGCGCAGAAGATGCGCATTACACCTACGAATATCCGGAACATTTTAAAATCCTGCCTGCTATTCACAACTGGTGCGATTCACCTGAGCGTATTAAGGATGGTAAGCGCGTGCCGGAAGGCTTTGTCTATGAAAGCGACAGCAATACGGAATGGATGAGCGTTGAAGAGCTGCGCCAGTGGATCGATGTGAACCGCGATAAAGTAGGCAATATCTGATGAAATTTATTCCCTATGGACGTCAGGATATTTCTGGTGAAGATATCCAGGCCGTCGTTGATGTACTGCAATCTGACTTTTTAACGCAGGGACCGTGTGTTCCTCAGTTTGAGCAGGCAATCGCGAATTACGTAGGTGTGAAACACGCGCTGGCTGTTAATAGCGCAACCTCAGCGCTCCACATAGCTTGTATGGCGTTAGGAATGGAAGAGGGCGACTGGCTGTGGACGACGCCGAACACGTTTGTGGCGTCTGCAAACTGCGCGCGTTACTGCAATGGGAATGTTAGTTTCGTGGATATCGATCCTGCGACCTATAACATGAGCGTTGCTGCGCTCGAGACAAAACTCAGCTATGCAAAAGCAGAAGGCACCTTACCGAAAGTTGTGGTACCCGTTGCATTTGCTGGCCAGTCCTGCGAAATGGAAGCGATTCACAAACTTTCACGTGAATACGGCTTTGCCATTATCGAAGATGCTTCGCATGCCATTGGCGGCAAATATCAGGGCGAGCAAATCGGTAATTCAAAATATGCCGATGTCACTATTCTCAGTTTTCACCCGGTCAAAATCATCACTACCGCTGAAGGCGGAATGGCATTAACCAATAATGATGAGCTGGCGGAAAAACTGGCGTTGCTGCGTAGCCACGGTATCACCCGTGATGCGGACAAAATGACAAAAGAGGCAGAAGGCGGCTGGTATTATCAGCAGGTAGATCTGGGTCTTAATTACCGGATGACCGAACTGCAAGCTGCGCTCGGTGTGAGCCAATTAAAACGTATTGATGAGTTCGTTGCTGCACGCCACCGTTTAGCGAAGCGTTACGACGCGCAGCTTGCTGGCGTACCTCTGACACTTCCTCATCAGGCGGAGAGCGGTTATAGCGCACTGCACCTCTACCCGATAATGGTTAACGATTCTGCAAAACGTAAACCGCTTTTCGATTATCTGCGTGAGAAAGGCATCGGTGTGAATGTGCATTATATTCCTGTACATACACAGCCCTATTACCAGCAGTTAGGTCATAAAGTTGGCGATTATCCCGCAGCTGAAGAGTATTACTCGCGCGCGATCAGCATCCCGATGTATTCAACGTTATCGGAAGATGAACAGGATTTCGTCATAAATGCTATTCGGGAGTTTTTCTAAATGAACGTGGCAATCATCCCTGCGCGTGGTGGTAGCAAGCGCATACCGCGAAAAAATATTAAAGAGTTTTGTGGTAAACCTATGATTGCCTGGTCAATTGAAGCCGCTCTAAAGAGCGGCGTTTTTGACCACGTTATCGTGTCGACAGATGACGAAGAAATAGCTGACGTGGCGCAAAACTATGGTGCAGAAGTACCTTTTGTACGACCAGCAGAGCTGTCGAATGATTATGCTGGCACGATCCCCGTCATTCGGCATGCCACTGTTTGGCTTGTTGAGCAGGGGTATGACGTGCAGAACGTTTGTTGCATCTATGCTACCGCTCCTTTTATTACGCATGACGATATTATTCGTGGGCTTGAAATCCTTAAAAGCCATGAGGCTGATTACGCTTTTACGGTCACACGGTTTCCTTATCCTATCCAGCGAGCGCTGAAAATAAACCAGCATGACAAAATCGGCATGTTCAATCCCGAGATGTTCCATGTTCGCTCCCAGGATTTAGAAGAGTCATGGCACGATGCCGGGCAGTTGTATTGGGGTACTCGCGAAGCGTGGGAGCAGGAAAAACCGATTTTCACCTCTAACGCCTATCCAGTGATCCTTCCCGCGGAGCGTGTACAAGATATTGATACACCAGAGGACTGGCG
The DNA here is from genome assembly GCF_034044935.1 of Kosakonia sp. CFBP8986. Classification (NCBI taxonomy): domain Bacteria; kingdom Pseudomonadati; phylum Pseudomonadota; class Gammaproteobacteria; order Enterobacterales; family Enterobacteriaceae; genus Kosakonia; species Kosakonia sp. CFBP8986. The sequence continues at coordinate 563,381 of NZ_JAXCXB010000002.1, forward strand.
AGTAGCGGAGTGGTTGTTCAAAGCCATGGAATTCAAGAATGAACATTTTTCTGCGAGTTGACTCCTCACTATCAATTGGTACGGGTCATATCGTCAGAAGCCTGAATCTGGCGAATGCGCTCCGTAATACTGGGGCTGAATGTCATTTTATTACCAAGCAGCATACCGGCCACATCATTCCCAAAATCGAGTCTCAGGATTTTAATGTCAGCATTATTCCGGGCGCACCAGAGTCTGAAGGTTATATTGTTGATGAAAAGTCCTGGCTTAACGGTACGCAAGCTCAAGACGCCTGCGAATTTATTGCACTGGTTGAGCAGGCGGCGGTAAAACCTGAGGTTATTATTGTTGATCACTACTCACTGGATTATGAGTGGGAATACGCTATCAAAAAGCAGTATCCCTCGGCCCGAATAGTGGTTATTGACGATCTGTGTAATCGGCAGCATTGGGCCGATATGATTATTGATCAAACATTTAAGCGCACACCTGAAGAGTATGGGGCGCTAAACAAAGCGAATGGGCAGATATATTCAGGCACATCATACGCACTCATCAATCCTGCTTTCGTTGCATTAAGCGCAAAATCGATTAAAAGAAAAAAAGCGCTACAAGAGCCGAAATCAGTGTTGATCACCATGGGAGGCGTCGACGCACAAAACGTGACTGAGACGATACTTACCTGGTTGAATGAAAATGAGACCACCTTTTTCGACAAAATCACCATCGTAATGGGACGCGCGTCACCGCATCAATCTGCGGTGCGAGAGGCTGCGAAACACGCACGTTTCCCTGTTGAGGTGCTTATCGATGTCGATACCATGCCTGAACTCATGCTTGAGCATGATCTTGCTATTGGAGCTCTGGGTGGAACGACATGGGAGCGTTGTGTGATGGGGTTGCCTGCAGTAAACATCGCGATAGCGGATAATCAAATGACCATCGCAGAATCGTTACGCAGCAGTGGCGCTATTGTTTTATACGCAGACTCGCTTCAATCTCAGACCTTTATGTCGGCACTGATCGACCTGATAACGCGTTACAAAGAACATATGCTGCTGGCTATGAATATTTGTGATGGGCATGGCATGTCGCGAGTCGTACAAAACATTCTTTCGCAACCTGCCAGAGAGGGGAAAAATGTGATTCTCAGACCTGCGACAGAAAGAGATATCGATTTTGTCTATAAATTACAGTGCGAGCCGCAAACCAGAGAGTTTGCCAGAAATCCTGAAATTCCCGCTTATGACGATCATGTTGCATGGATGAAGCGCAAACTCAACGACGAGCGGGTAAAGTTCTACATTATCGAGTGCGAAATTGCTTGCGGAGTATTACGACTCGATCCTATTGAGCATAGCGGTGCAGATTTTGAAATATCCATTTTCATGACTGAAAAAAGTCAGGGGAAGGGCATTGCAAGTGCCGCTATTAAGCGAGCCATGATGCTAAACAATGACGTCAAAATGCTTGCAACAGTGCTGGCAGCAAATACCGCGTCGCACCTGCTATTTCAACGATTAGGTTTTACTAAAATTTCCAATAGCGAATACTTAAGTGAGTAAGTAATGAATAATTTTATCACTATCAATGGACGCAAAATCGGCAAAGACTATTCGCCATATATCATCGCAGAACTTTCGGCCAACCATAATGGCGATATCAATCGTGCATATAAAATCATGGAAGAAGCCAAAGCCGCAGGCGCAGATGCAATCAAATTACAAACCTATCGCGCTGATACCATTACGATTGACCATGATAGTGAAGATTTCCAGATCCATGGTGGATTGTGGGATGGGCAAACGTTATTCAATCTCTATAAAGGCGCGCAAATGCCGTGGGAATGGCATGAGCCGCTTTTTGCAAAAGCGAAAGAACTGGGCATCACCATTTTTAGTAGCCCGTTTGATTTTACCGCTGTTGATCTCTTGGAAAAATTAGATGCACCGGCCTATAAAATCGCCTCATTTGAAGCTATTGACCTGCCATTAATTAAGTATGTCGCCAAAACAGGCAAGCCGATGATTATTTCGACCGGCATGGCCGATGAGGCAGAAATTCAGGAAGCTATCGACGCTGCTTATGAAGGCGGTTGTAGGGAATTGGTAGTTTTACATTGCGTAAGTGGCTATCCGGCTCCCGCGGCAGATTATAATCTCGCCACTATTCCGGATATGGCGCAGCGGTTTAATGTGATTCCTGGCCTGTCTGACCATACCATCGATAATACCACCGCTATTGCAGCTGTTGTATTAGGTGCCAGCGTGATTGAGAAACACGTTACTCTCGATCGTAATGGTGGGGGCCCTGACGATAGTTTTTCACTAGAGCCTTCAGAACTGCACGCTTTATGTCGCGATGCGAAAACTGCATGGCAAGCGCTTGGTCGTGTTAATTACGAGCGTAAGGAGAGCGAAAAGGGGAATGCGAAATTCCGTCGATCTCTCTATGTCGTCAAAGACATTAAAAAAGGTGAACTGTTCACTACAGAAAATATTAAAAGTATACGTCCAGGTTTCGGTGTTGCGCCTAAATTTTATGATCATTTTATTGGTAAAGTAGCAACTTGTGACATTAAACGTGGTGAGCCACTGAAATTCGATTTTATCGAATAGTTGAACAGAGAGCAGCATGTCGAACTTTGATGATCTTTATGCCTATGTTGAAGAAAGAGATTTAAGAGATAAAAATTTCAAAACTAATATTAGAAGTTTATATCTGAAAAACGCAAAATGGATATTTCCGTTTAATGATGTTCTTTCTTCAATATTTTTTTTCTGGTTACGTCCAGCTAAGAAAAAGAAATACTTCTTTCTTGGGACAAGATTTACGCATCTTATCTCTGCCCTTCCAGTAGAGGAAGTATGTATCATTGGCGGTCCAAAGCAGTTATTGTATTGCCTTAGAAATAATATCCACTATATTCCAAATGGAGTGTTTTGGAAATTATTGAGTAAAGGCTTTATTGTCAATAATTTCAGTAAAATAAAACAGACTGCATACAAACAGGGTAAACTGCTCGGGAAAATACGTCACGATACCCAGCAAGCACTAATGATCGTTGAAAATGACTCGCTTCCTATTCAACGCTTATATTGTAATATAGCAGCAGAATCAAATATTAAAACGGTTTGTATTCAGCATGGCCTCTTTCAGTCGAGAACAGACCCTAAAACCATCGATGGTTGGAAATGCGATTACTTCATTTGTTACGATGACAAACAAAAAGAAGTGCTTTCAGGTTTAGGTATAGATCGTCATAAAGTGATGATAGGTGGATTCTATGAACCTATTATTCAAGTGAAGACATATTCCAAAAAACCTCCGCTCAAAGTTTGTTTTTTAGGGCAGCCATGGTTTAAGTATGGGGATGTTTATAAAAATAAATATCAGCACATTGTTAATGTTCTTAGCACCTCTCTTCGCGAGCCTGAAAGTCATTTTTACTTTAAGCCTCATCCTTGGGAAAAGGATGCTGAGTATCTTAAAAATATGAGCAATGTCTTTATGGGAAGTATGCAAGAGGCTATCGAAAGCTACGATGTTTTTTTCTCTTTTACCTCAACTGCTTTGCTAGAAGTTACGATGGCGGGAAAAGTTGCAATACAAATTTATGACGACTTATTTGCTTGTGATAACTTTGAAACGCTCGGCTATGCTTACTCTGTCAAAAGTGATGAGTTGAAGGAAAATATTCCCGCTTTGCTACGACACACGCCGTATCCATTAGAATTACCGTCCTTTGACCACTTGGTTAACCAAATTAAATTATTAACTAAGGTGATACTGTGAGTGAAAATTCGGGAAAACAATTTAACTCGATATTCATAATAATATTATCTTTAACATGTGTTATAGCTGCAAGTGTAAGTTCAGATTTATTTATTGTTGCAGGTAGTATTAGTCTGGCTTTATTCTTTGCTTTTTGTATAACTATTTATAAAAAGCAGCAATACTTTTTCTTTTTGGTGCTACCTTTCCTTTTTCCACAATTTACAGCGATAGTGTCGAATTTTTCTCTCGAAACCGGCGCGTTTATTGAAGAGTTAAAGGTAACATCATACGCAACAGGTGGGGCAACAAGGCTGGTTTTCTTTGTGCTCTCCTTTTTCTTTGTTGCCCTGGTGGTCTTTCGGTTTATTAATAAGTACAGAGTAAATCGATTTTTCTTCGTTCTTCGTGGCGATTATTCAAAATTAGAGCGACAATTAATTTTTTTTGTAGCTGGGCTGATTTTTTTAGCGCTGACAATAAATGCATTGATATGGGGTAGTCCACTATTAAAAGGCGTTCAGCGTTTCGATTATTGGACGGCACATCCTTATCCATCTTTCAGGAATTTGCTTTATCAGGGGTACTTACTGTCATTTATTCTTGGGGTTTACATAACCAAATCAAAACTAACCACTCAACGTAAAAGTTGGAAATATATATTTTTAGTTTTATGTTTTTGCTTGTTTAATATTGTATATGGTGAGAAATTCACTGGCGTCTTCTTGACACTGCTCTATTTCTTTGTGGGCTTTTTTGGTGCGCTGGTACTCTATAAAAAAATTAACGTAGTAACTGGAAAAAACATTATCTTTGTTCTGATTGTTGGGTTGTTATTGTATGGTTTGATCTACTATCAATACAAGTACATCCACCAACTGCCAGGGAGTATATTTTCTTTCATAGAAAGTCGCGTGCTTAACTTGCAAGGCGAAGTTTGGTGGGCAATAGATCGCAAAGATTACGACGGCAGTGCTCTCTCATATCTTTATAAATATAGCAGTGATTGTACCGAGACTGGTGGCCTTTACTTTCTAATGTATCAAATTGCACCCGGAAGTATGGTTGATTCATATTGTCAACGTGGCATAACGTTTACTATGGGATATCCTGCGATCCTATTACCGACCGCTGGTTACTTTTTAGGGTATGTCCTTAATCTTCTATTTGCTGCACTGGTAGGCATAACCCTTTTTCTCATTAAAAAATCTATTGAGTACCCAAATGTTATTTCACTGTTCCTTTCGGCTAAAGTTCTGCTAATAGAAACGCATGCGCTTAATATGGGAAATATATATAACATTCTGGATGTAAAATTCTTTGCTTATTTCTTACTGTTGCTCTTCTTTTCTGAATTAAGGTTAAAAAATGCACAAATTGGTAGCCATGTACCTGCCTCAATTCCATCCGGTCAAGCGAAATAATGAATGGTGGGGTGAGGGTTTCACGGAGTGGCGTAATGTTGTTAAAGCAAAACCGCGTTTTCCCGGACACCATCAACCGCAGTTACCGGCCGATTTAGGCTATTATGATCTCCGCCTTGCAGAGACGCGCAATCATCAGGCAAAGATGGCCAAAGAGCATGGGATTCATGGTTTTTGCTATTATCACTATTGGTTCAATGGTGAATTATTGCTTGAGCAGCCTGTTGAAGCAATGCTGAATTCACAGGATCCCGATTTTCCTTTTTGCCTTTGCTGGGCAAACGAAAACTGGACCCGTGCGTGGGATGGGATGGAACGTGAAGTGTTAATCAAGCAGGATTATACTGCTGATGATGCAATGGCTCATATGAGATATCTCGCGCCGTATTTTAAAGATAAGCGCCACATTCGCGTTGGCGACAAGCCCGTCTTCTTGATTTATCGAGTAGATAATATTCCCGAGCCGAAAAACTACATTCAATCATTGCGCAATTATGCAGCAGAAAATGGTGTTCCCGCCCTTCACTTGGTGGCAGTCAAAAATGGCTTTGTAGAGTTGCCGGACGCAGAAATATTATCGCTTGGTTTTGATGCCATCATGGATTTTCAGCCAAATCGTGCTGATTTCCCTAAGCAAAATAAATCCTCATCCCAGCAACTCGTCGATATCGCGCGCAATGTGCTGCCAGCCTCGGTTTATCAGGCCCTTAAAGGTAACGTTTCAGCGGTCAATCGAATCGACTACAAACAGCTGGTAGCAGAAAAAACCGCACAGGTATGGCCAAAAGATTACGTGAAGTATCCTGCTGTATTCCCCTCATGGGACAATACCGCTCGCCGCAAAACGCCTACGGTTATACAAAACAACGATCCTGCCGATTATCAGAAATGGCTGGAGTACGCGATTGTGTCAACCAGCTCTTATGACGACGATCAGCAGTTCGTGTTCATTAACGCCTGGAACGAGTGGGCGGAAGGGTGCCATCTTGAACCAGATGAGAAGATGGGTAAAACATTCCTGGATGTCACCAAAAAAGTTATCGAAAGACACTCTTAATCGTGAAAATCCATAATCTCCTTATACGCGGCGCGACGTTAGCAAGCCGCTTTATATTGGTTATATTTATTGCCAAGTTCCTCTCTGCCGAAGAACTTGGCATTTATTCACTTTTTGCTGCTTCGATAAGCTATGCATTATTCTTTGTAGGGATGGATTTTTATACATTCTCCTCAAGGGAAATATTGTCGGTGGACAAAAGTAACTGGTTCGGAATAGTGAAAAACCAGTTCTCATTTTATTTTGCGTTTTATATTTTAAGCTTTCCGCTAACTTACTTACTATTCTATTTTGGTTTTCTTTCTCAAGAGTATATCGTTTGGTTTTATTTGATACTGGTGGCTGAGCACCTGTCTCAAGAATCCATGCGATTACTTGTGGTGCTAGACAAGGCATTTAAAGCCAACTTATCACTATTTATTCGTTCCGGGATATGGGTTTATATCGCGGTTGTTGTCATGTTCTTTGATATTGATTTGCGTCAGGTATCAGTAATTTTGATACTTTGGCTAATAGGATCAAGCGCCTCTGTAATACTTATTATACCTGATCTCATCCAGCTGAGGCGAAGTGCCATAGGATCACGTAATATTGATCTTGGCTGGATGTGGAAAGGTGTGAAAGTTGCTGTACCACTGCTAGTTGGGACTCTGGCCTTGCGCTCGCTCTATATCGTTGACCGCTATTCATTAAGTTATTTTAGTGATTATTCAGCCGTTGGTATTTATTCATTTTACTCGAGTTTTGCAAATGCTCTGCTAGCATTCGTTGATGCCGTTGTCGTTATGCAACTTTATCCGAAAATAGTGAGCGCGGTGAAGCAAAGTGATGCGGTAAATCTTAGGGTGTATAAAAAGAAATTCATTACATCAGTGGCGTTCTTGAGCTTGGTTCTTTTTATTACTTTGCCAGTTGGTGTATGCGTTTTATTAAAATGGATGAATAAACCTGAATATTTTTCCTATTTCTCAGTGCTGGCTATTTTAATGGCGGCATGTGTGATCTACTGTTTCGCCCTTTTACCACACTACGAGCTTTATGCGCGTAATGAAGATAGAAAAATAATTTTCTCTTCGCTGTGGGCTGCGGTCGTTGGCGCAATCGCAATGCCTGCTGGCGCATATTATTATGGCGTATATGGCGTCGCCGCAGGTCAATTATTGGCTGTGATTTTCTTATGTTTTTACAAAGTTATCCTGTTGAGGAAGAGTAAGCTGAATGTTTAAAAATATTTGCGTCATTGTTCCTACGTGCAATGGCGGAGCTATATGGAAACAAGCTGCATCAGAACTATCGAAACTGCAAAGTGAGCATGTAAAAGTTGTCGCTATCGATTCTGAATCTACTGATTCAACCCGGCAAATTGCGGTCGATTATGGCTTTGATGTTCTTGATGTGAAAAGAAGCAATTTTAATCATGGCGGCACACGCAATTTAGCAGCGCAATATTGCATTGAAAAACTCAATGCCGGCCTGCTTATCTTCCTGACGCAGGATGCTATTTTGCAATCTGCCGAAACAGTAATTGCAGAAATAACTAAAGCATTCTCAGCCGATCCAAAACTTTCAGCGCTGTATGGGCGTCAGTTACCACATGATAACGCGAATGCAATTGCACAGCACGCCAGATATTATAATTATAAAAACAGCGGATATAAAGCAACGCCTGAGAATCATAAAGCGATGGGCTTAAAAGCCGTCTTCTTATCTAATTCTTTCGCTGTCTATAGCGTTGATATTTTTATACAGCTTAACGGATTTCCTGAGAACACTATTCTCTGTGAGGATATGTTCTACGCTGCAAAATCCATTCAAAATGGTTTTGCTATTGCATACTGCCCAGATGTAGCTGTGAAGCACTCACATAATTACTCTCCTGTTGATGAGTTTAAACGCTATTTTGATATCGGTGTTTTCCATGCTGAAGAACCCTGGATTGGAAAATACTTCGGAGGGGCGAGTGGGGAAGGTAAAAATTTTCTAATCTCTGAATTTAAATTTTTGCTTAAGAATAAACCTTTGCTAATGCTGAACGCTTCGGTAAATAATGCCATGAAAATACTAGGTTATAAGATTGGTAAAAATTATAAAAAACTTCCTGCGTCACTGTGCAAAAAGCTTAGCATGCATAAAGCATATTGGAAATAAGGTATCATGTGAACAATAATATGACATCATTACGAACTTTTTTTGTCAGCAAATGCTCGATGGCAATTGTTGACACAATTAATGTGATATTACCTTTTTTCTTATCGTTAGGAATAATTGATTATATTACAAGTAACCTGCCAAGATTTATTCCTCAGCGAGAGTTTGACGACCGCGTAATTACGCATATCTCTCTTAGCTTGATTTGTACCGCATGGTTTTGGTTAAGACTAAGGCATTACTCATATCGCAAACCTTTTTGGTTTGAGCTAAAAGAAATCCTGCGCACACTGGCTATCTTTGCCATTATTGAGCTGTCCGTAATCGCCTTTTCAAAATGGCAATCTTCCCGCTATCTATGGGTTCTTACCTGGACACTGACGATGCTTATGGTGCCAATTGGACGCACCGTGGCTCGTCGTATTCTGGATCGCTTCGGCTACTGGAAAAAAACAACCATTATCGTCGGCACTGGTAAAAATGCAGTTGATGCATGCAGCGCATTACGCAGTGAAGAAAGCCTGGGTTTTGACGTCCAGTACATGTTCGGAACTTCACCTGGTTATGCCAATAAAACTGAAGGTGTGACCTTTATTACCGATGAAGCATGGCTCATTTCGCACTTCAAAGATAAAGTTGCGCAGTTTGTTATTGCCGTCGAGTCCGACGAGACCGATGTTCGAGACTATTGGTTAAAAACGCTTTCAATTAATGGTTTTCGCCATGTATCGGTGATTCCTACGACACGAGGCTTGCCCCTATATGGCACCGATATGGCATTTCTTTTCAGTCATGAGGTGATGATATTCCGGGTTAACAATAACCTGGCAAAACGCACCTCTCGTTTCGTTAAGCGCACATTCGACATTATCTGTTCTCTGCTCATCATTCTGATCAGCTCCCCGTTGATGATCTACCTATGGTACAAAGTGACACGCGACGGTGGGCCGGCGATCTATGGCCATATGCGGGTAGGGCGCCACGGCAAGCTTTTCCCATGCTATAAATTTCGTTCAATGGTAATGAATTCTCAGGAAGTGCTACAGCAACTGTTGAGTACCGACCCGGAAGCAAGGGCTGAGTGGGAACGGGATTTCAAACTAAAGAACGATCCGCGTATTACACCTGTTGGCCGTTTTATTCGCCGCACGAGCCTTGATGAATTACCACAATTATTCAATGTGCTTAGAGGTCAAATGAGCCTTGTAGGTCCACGACCAATCATCTCCGAAGAACTTAGTCGTTATGACGAAAATGTTGATTATTATTTGATGGCTAAGCCAGGTATGACCGGTTTGTGGCAGGTAAGCGGACGTAATGACGTCGATTACGATACGCGCGTCTATTTTGATTCCTGGTATGTAAAAAACTGGTCGCTGTGGAACGACATCGCTATTTTGTTTAAAACCATCAAAGTTGTTTTGCATCGTGATGGCGCTTACTAACCTTACTATTTATAGCAATTCAGGTTGGCTGAAAGCCGACATCAATTGCTACCTCTGGGTTTGCAACCTGAGTTAACATACGATTCACTTTTGCCTGCCAGTCCGATCTGCGGCAGGATATCCACATCTGACAGGAGTATGTAATGTCTAAGCAACAAATCGGCGTTGTTGGTATGGCCGTGATGGGGCGCAACCTGGCGCTGAACATCGAAAGCCGTGGCTATACCGTTTCTATCTTCAACCGCTCGCGCGAAAAAACCGAAGAAGTTGTTGCCGAGAACCCAGGCAAAAAGCTGGTTCCTTACTACACCGTACAAGAATTTGTCGAATCTCTGGAAACTCCCCGCCGTATTCTGCTGATGGTGAAAGCCGGCGCGGGTACCGATGCCGCGATTGACTCCCTGAAACCATACCTGGATAAAGGCGACATCATCATTGATGGTGGTAACACCTTCTTCCACGACACCATCCGCCGTAACCGTGAACTCTCAGCGGAAGGCTTCAACTTTATCGGCACCGGCGTTTCCGGCGGTGAAGAGGGCGCGCTGAAAGGGCCTTCTATCATGCCTGGCGGCCAGAAAGAGGCTTACGAGCTGGTTGCGCCGATCCTAACCAAGATTGCTGCGGTAGCTGAAGATGGCGAACCGTGCGTCACCTATATCGGTCCTGACGGCGCCGGTCACTATGTCAAAATGGTGCACAACGGTATCGAATATGGCGATATGCAGCTTATCGCAGAAGCCTACGCTCTGCTGAAAGGCGGCCTGAACCTCTCCAACGACGAGCTGGCGAAAACCTTCAGCGAGTGGAATGCAGGCGAGCTGAGCAGCTATCTGATCGACATCACCAAAGATATCTTCACTAAGAAAGATGAAGAGGGCACTTACCTGGTTGATGTGATCCTTGATGAAGCGGCTAACAAAGGTACCGGTAAATGGACCAGCCAGAGCTCGCTGGATCTCGGCGAACCGCTCTCGCTGATCACCGAATCAGTATTCGCTCGTTACATCTCCTCTCTGAAAGAGCAGCGCGTTGCGGCTTCCAAAGTCCTGTCCGGCCCGCAATCTAAACCGGCTGGTGATAAAGCGGAGTTCATTGAGAAAGTGCGTCGCGCCCTCTATCTGGGCAAAATCGTCTCCTACGCGCAGGGCTTCTCTCAGCTGCGTGCCGCCTCTGACGAGCACAACTGGGATCTGAACTACGGCGAAATCGCGAAGATCTTCCGCGCGGGCTGCATCATTCGCGCGCAGTTCCTGCAGAAAATCACCGATGCCTATGCAGAAAACCCGGCTATCGCTAACCTGCTGCTTGCCCCTTACTTCAAGCAGATCGCTGATGATTACCAGCAGGCGCTGCGTGATGTTGTCGCCTATGCGGTTCAGAACGGCATTCCTGTACCGACTTTCTCCGCCGCCGTCGCTTACTATGACAGCTACCGCTCTGCGGTGCTGCCGGCGAACCTGATTCAGGCGCAGCGTGACTACTTCGGCGCGCACACTTACAAGCGCACTGATAAAGACGGCGTATTCCATACGGAATGGCTGGATTAATCTGATAATCATCCATTAGTTGAATACAAGCCCGGTTGGTAAAACCGGGCTTTTTTTTCATCGAAACCGCGATAATTACGGGGAAGGGCATTTATTTTTAGGAATAAAGCCAGGCAAACTCAGGCAGGGCGGGCTTTGCAGCGACTGTTTGTCTTATTGACACTCTCTCAACGGAAGAGGTAAAAACCCCAACAGTTATTGATATAAAGCGGTGGCGATGGGATCGCCACCTCCGGTTTCATACACTGACAAAAGTTGCTTATCGAATGAAAATAACAATCTCCGGAACAGGTTACGTTGGGTTATCAAACGGCATCCTTATCGCGCAGAACCATGAAGTCGTCGCGCTCGATATTGTGCAGTCCAAAGTGGATATGCTTAATGAGAAAATTTCTCCCATTGCGGATAAAGAGATTGAGGAGTATTTACAGACTAAGCCACTCAATTTTCGCGCAACCACGGATAAGCATGACGCCTACCGCAACGCGGATTACGTGATCATCGCCACGCCGACCGATTACGATCCGAAATCCAACTACTTCAACACCAGCAGCGTAGAGTCGGTGATCCGCGACGTTCACGCCATCAATCCCCAGGCGGTGATGATTATCAAATCGACCATCCCGGTGGGCTTCACTCAGTCGATTAAAGAGAAGCTGGGCATTGATAATGTCATTTTCTCGCCAGAATTCCTGCGCGAAGGCAGAGCGCTGTACGACAACCTGCACCCGTCACGCATCGTGATTGGCGAGCGCTCGGAACGCGCCGAGCGCTTTGCGGCGCTGCTGCAGGAAGGCGCTATCAAACAAGATATTCCGGTGCTGTTTACGGACTCCACCGAAGCAGAAGCGATCAAGCTGTTTGCCAACACCTATCTGGCAATGCGCGTTGCCTACTTTAACGAGCTGGACAGCTATGCCGAGAGCCTTGGCCTGAACACGCGTCAAATCATTGAGGGCGTCTGCCTCGATCCGCGCATCGGAAACCACTATAACAACCCCTCATTTGGTTACGGCGGCTACTGCCTGCCGAAAGATACCAAGCAGTTGCTGGCGAACTATCAGTCGGTGCCGAACAACATTATTTCAGCCATTGTTGATGCCAACCGCACGCGTAAAGACTTTATTGCTGACTCCATCCTTGCGCGCAAACCGAAAGTTGTCGGTATCTATCGACTGGTGATGAAGAGCGGTTCAGACAATTTCCGCGCATCCTCAATTCAGGGCATCATGAAACGCATTAAAGCGAAAGGCGTGCAGGTAATCGTCTATGAGCCAGTGATGCAGGAAGATGAGTTCTTCCACTCGCGCGTGGTGCGCGATCTTGAAGCGTTTAAACAAGAGGCGGATGTGATTGTCTCTAACCGCATGGCGCGCGAACTGGCGGACGTAGAAGATAAAGTCTATACCCGTGACTTATTTAACAACGATTGAGTTAACGCATTGATGGAAAACGACCCATTAGGGCCGTTTTCCATGCTTCGTTTTAGCATAACGTTGCTTCGAAACCAGGAATACGTCTATTAGGCACGCACATCTGCTTAAAAAATACTCGATAACATTTATTTACACGGAATCCTATAGCAAAAAAAGGCTGAAAGGCTAAACTCGCGCTCTATGAATCTATTTTTTAGCGCTTCTTATTTAGGGTGGCTATGACAGACAACAAAAACAATCTGCCTTACAGGCAGGACAGCGATGCTGAGCAAGTTGATTTGATTGACCTTTTAATGCAAATCTGGCGTGGAAAATGGATTGTTGCCGTATTTATCGTATTTTGCTTAATTATTGCGGGCATCTATCTTGCATTCGTTAAGGAAAAATGGACTTCCGTTGCGGTTATTAGTTCGCCTGATGCGAGCCAAATCGTAGATTATACGAGCGCAATGAGTATTCTCACCAATGACGATCACTTCGATATCAGCGGCATTCAGCAGCGGGTTATTGGACGTTTCAACTCCGCCTTTGCCGCGCTCTCCGAAACGCTTGATAATCAGACACCCCCTGAAAAGCTGACTATTAATACTGCCGTACAAGGACAACCGCTACCGCTGAAAGTGACCTATCAAGGTTCTACGGCGAGAGAAGCCCAGCAGAAACTGGCAGAGTATATCCAACAAGTCGACGAGCTGATCGCTAAAGAGCTGGTTGATGATCTGAAGATCAACATTAAGTCACGCACCGACGATCTCGTTGAGTCTTTGACTACGCAAGAGAAAGTGGCTCAGGAGCAAAAAGATCTGCGTATCAAACAGATTATGCAGGCGCTCTCTGTGGCAAAAGAGGCAGAAGTGCGTTCACCGCAGGTACAACAAACGGAAAATGTGTCGCAAGACACAATGTTCCTGCTCGGTAGCGCCGCGCTGGAGTCGATGATTAAAAATGAATCGTCGCGCCCGTTAGTGTTCTCCGACGACTACTATAAAACGCGGCAAAACCTGCTGGACCTGAAGACAATCGAGATCAAACCGGACACTATTCACAGCTATCGTTATGTGATGAAGCCAACGCTGCCTATTAATCGTGATAGCCCACGCAGATCACTTACTATGATCCTCGCTGTGCTTATTGGTACCATCATTGGCTCAGCATTCGTTCTGATTAGAAACGCGGTGCGAAGCTACCAACCGAAAGCGTAAAATAGAAAAACCGGGCACTGCCCGGTTTTTTATGCCCACGGCTTATTGATGCCGCGCGCGCAGGTTCTCAATCACGGTGGTCAAATCGAGATTTTGATCCTGTAGCAGCACCAGCAGGTGGTACATCAGATCCGATGCTTCATTGGTCAACTCTTCGCGGTCGTTCACCGTTGCCGCCAGCGCCGTCTCTACGCCTTCTTCGCCAACCTTCTGCGCAATACGCTTGGTGCCGCTGGCATAAAGTTTGGCAGTATAGGAACTTGCCGGATCGGCGCTCTTACGCTCGGCCAGCAGCGTTTCCAGCTGATAGAGGAACAGCCACTGGTGGCTGGTGTCGCCAAAACAACTGGAGGTGCCTTTATGGCAGGTAGGGCCAATCGGGTTTACCAGCACCAGCAGCGTATCGTTGTCGCAATCTGGCGCAATCTTTACCACATTGAGGAAGTGCCCGGAGGTTTCGCCTTTGGTCCACAGGCGGCCTTTGGTGCGCGAGAAGAAGGTCACTTTGCCGCTCTCCAGCGTTTTTGCCAACGCCTCTTTGTTCATATAGCCCAGCATCAGTACTTCGCCGGAGACCGCGTGTTGCACCACGGCGGGCAGCAGTCCGTCGGTTTTTTCCCAGTCCAGTTGGGAGAGTTGTTGCTCTGTTAACATACCCTGATCTCCACGCCCTGGCCTGCCAGGTACGCTTTTAATTCACCAATATTGATAATCTGTTTGTGGAACACCGAGGCCGCCAGCGCGCCATCGACATCCGCATCGCGGAAGGCTTCAAGGAAGTGTTCCATTGTACCGGCCCCGCCGGAGGCGATCAGCGGCACGTTGCATACCTCGCGCACTTTTTTCAGTTGTTCCAGGTCGTAACCATTACGCACGCCATCCTGGTTCATCATATTCAGCACAATTTCACCGGCGCCGCGCTTCTGCACCTCTTGCACCCAGTCGAGGGTTTCCCACTGCGTCACACGCGTGCGGCTCTCATCGCCGGTATATTGATTCACGTGATACTTGCCGGTTGCGGCATCAAACCAGGTATCAATCCCGACCACAATGCACTGCACGCCAAAGCGGTCCGCCAGCCGCGTAATCAGCTCAGGATCGGCCAGTGCCGGTGAGTTGATGGAGATCTTGTCCGCGCCAAAGGAGAGGATCTGCGCCGCATCCTCAACCGATTTAATGCCGCCCGCCACGCAGAAGGGGATATCAATCACTTCCGCCACGCGTGTCACCCAGCTTTTATCCACCACGCGGCCATCGCTGGAGGCGGTAATATCGTAAAACACCAGCTCATCCGCGCCTTCCTCGGCGTAGCGTTTTGCCAGCGGCACAATGTCGCCGATGATCTCATGGTTGCGAAACTGCACGCCTTTCACCACCTGGCCATCACGCACATCGAGACAAGGGATTATCCGTTTTGCCAGCATTGAATGGCCTCCTTCACCGTAAATTTACCTTCCAGCAGCGCGCGGCCAACAATCACGCCGCCCACGCCTGTGCCGCGCAGCGCGGCGATATCATTAATGTCGCCAATGCCGCCGGAGGATTGAAACGCCACCTGCGGCCAGCGGGCGCAGATCTCTTCATACAGCGACACATTCGAGCCTGCCAGCGTGCCGTCGCGGGAGATATCCGTGCACAACACATGGCGCAGGCCGACGGCAAGATAGGTCTCAACCAGCGCTTCCAGCGTCACACCGGAGTTCTCCTGCCAGCCGCTGATCGCCACCTGTTTTGTGCCTTGCTCATCAATGCGCACATCCAGCGCCAGCACCAGCTTGTCGGCGCCGAAACGGGTGAACCAGCCTTTGACCATCTCGGGGGATTTCACCGCCGTCGAGCCAATCACCACCCGCGCCACGCCCGCGTCGAGCAGGGCGGCAACATCCTCTTCGCTGCGCACGCCACCGCCAACCTGCACCGGCACAGTGACGCCCGCCACCAGCGTTTTCAGCAAGGGGATCTGCCGACGCGCCGGATCTTTCGCACCGGTCAAATCGACGAGGTGTAACAGCTGCGCGCCCTGAGCGGCATACTCCTGCAAGCGCGGCAGCGGATCGCTGCCATAGTCGCGCTGCTGGGCGTAATCGCCCTGATGCAGGCGCACCACGCTGCCATCAATCAAATCTAAAGCGGGAATGATCATCACATCTCCAGGAAGTTTTTCAGCAGCTGCGCGCCCGCGCGCCCGGAACGCTCCGGGTGAAACTGCACGCCGTAGAAGTTGTCGCTCTGTACGGCGGCGGTAAACGGCTCGCCATAATCACAGCGAGCGATGGTGCTGGCATTCACCGGCATTGCATAGCTGTGAACAAAGTAGAAGTAGGCGCCATCCTCAATGCCCTGGAACAGGCGATGGCCCGCTTTCGGGTAGACCTGGTTCCAGCCCATATGCGGCAGCGGCAGCCCGACATCGTTCATTTTCGGTACCGCTTCATCAATAATGCCCAGCAGGTCGACGCCGCCGTTCTCTTCGCTGAAACGTCCGAGCAGCTGCATACCGAGGCAGATGCCCAGCACCGGCTGGGTGCAGGCTTTGACCAACTCAATCAGCTCGCGCTCGCGAAGCTGATCCATTGCCGCCTGCGCGGTGCCGACGCCCGGCAGAAACAGCTTGTCAGCGCGCAGCACCACGTCGGGATCGCGGCTGACCAGCGGCTCATAGCCGTGGCGCATAATGGCAGACTGCACCGAGTGCAGGTTGGCGCAGCCGGTATCGAGGATCACCACATTCATCACAGCACTCCTTTTGAAGAGGGAAGGGTATCGCCCTCAACGCGGATCGCCTGGCGCAACGTACGGCCAAAGGCTTTAAACAGGCTCTCGACGCGGTGGTGATCGTTTTTGCCCTTGGTCTTCAGGTGCAGGGTCAGCGCCATGGTGTAGGAGAGCGAGCGGAAGAAGTGCTCCACCATTTCGGTGCTCAGATCGCCGACGCGCTGATAGGTGAACTCCGCTTTATATTCCAGATGCGGGCGGCCGGAGATATCCATCGCGCAGCGGGCCAGGCACTCATCCATCGGCAGCACAAAGCCGAAACGGTTAATGCCGCGTTTGTCGCCAAGCGCCAGCTTCAGCGCTTCGCCCAGCGCCAGGCCGGTATCTTCAACGGTGTGGTGATCGTCGATATAGAGATCGCCTTTCACCGCAATCTCCATGCGAAAACCGCCGTGGGTGGCGATCTGATCGAGCATATGGTCGAAGAAGCCGACGCCGGTGTTGATCTTGCTGCCGCCTTCGCGGTCAAGCCACACCTTGACCTCGATCTGCGTCTCTTTGGTGTTACGCACAACGTGAGCGTAGCGGTCGCGGCGGGTCAGCTGCTCGCCAATCATCGCCCAGTTCAGGGTTTCACGGTTGTAGCGCAGGCCGCCAATCGCCATGTTGTCCGCCAGCTCGATGTCGGTGGCGCGATCGCCAATCACGTAGCTGTTGGCGCGATCCAGCGCGCCTTCTTCCAGCCAGCGCTCGACCAGTTTCACTTTCGGTTTGCGGCAGTCGCAGTTATCGGCGGGCAGATGCGGGCAGATCAACACCTCTTCGAACTCCACGCCCTGGGACTGGAAAATCTGCATCATCAGGTTGTGCGGGCCGTCAAAATCCGCCTGCGGCAAGCTGTTGGTGCCCAGACCATCCTGATTGGTGATCATCACCAGTTTATAGCCCGCCGCCTGCAGCTTGAGCAGCACCGGGATCGCCTGCGGCTCAAAGGCGAGCTTGTCAAATCGGTCCACCTGAAAATCGGTGGGCGGCTCGGAAATCAGTGTTCCGTCACGATCAATAAACAGGTACTTCTGGCTCATACTTGCTCCGCACGTAAAGCGTCAATGACGCGCTGGCTCTCTTCACGGGTACCAATAGTGATACGCAGACAGCCGCTTAAAGAGGGTTGCTTGTTCTGGTCTCTCAGGATAATGCCCTGATCCCACAGCGATTTAAACACCGCGCTCGAGGCGGTCATGCGCACAAGAATATAGTTGGTTTCGGAGTCGAACACCTGCTCAACGCAGGGAATATCGCGCAATGCATTCACTAAGTAGGCCCGCTCGGCGACGATCTGCGCCACGCGCTCACGCATCGCCGCCACACCCTGCGGGGTGAGCGCCTGCGCGGCGATATCGGCCACCGGCGTGGAGAGCGGGTAGGGGGCAATCACTTTCATCAGCAGGGCGATCACCTCTTCATTGGCGAGGGTAAAGCCGCAGCGCAGCCCCGCCAGCGCAAAGGCTTTGGATAAGGTGCGCAGAATAACCAGGTGCGGATACTCGCTCAGCCAGCCGGCGAGGGTCGCCTGCGGACAGAACTCAATATAGGCTTCATCGGCGATAACCAGCGCTTTACCGCGGGTCATCTCCAGCAGGCTGCGCAGATCCTGCGGGTTGATAATCTGCCCGGTCGGGTTGTTGGGGCTGCACACGTAGACCAGCTTCACGCCGTCCAGTTTATCGGCGATGCCCTGTAAATCCAGCTGCCAGTTTTCACGGGCCAGCACGGTGCGATACTCGACGCCAAAGGTTTCGGCACTGACGCTGTACATGCCGTAGGTCGGCGGGCAGAAGAGCACCGCATCCTGACCCGGCTCGCAGAAGGCGCGGATCAGCAACTCAATCCCTTCATCAGCCCCGCGGCTTACCAGCACCTGCTCCGGCTTCACGCCCGCATACTGGGCGTAGTTATCGATCACCGCTTTCGGCTGGCACTCCGGGTAGCGGTTGAGCGCGTTTTGCGACAAATCGAACGGCACTGCGGTCGGGAACTCGTTGGCGTTCAGCCAGACATCACCTTTGCCGCCAAGGCGGCGCGCCGACTGGTAAGGGGTCAGTTCGCGGACATTTTTACGCGCCAGCTCTTCAATGCTCATGCTTGCTCCTTAAGCGCCTTGACGCGCAGGGTAACGGCGTTTTTGTGCGCGGTCAGGCGTTCAGCCGCCGCCAGCGTTTCGATGGTGCTGGCAAGCTGCGCAAACCCTTCGCGCGAAAGCTCCTGCACCGTCATGCGTTTCTGGAAATCTGCCAGCCCGAGGCTGGAGCAGGTCGCGGTGTAGCCATAGGTCGGCAGCACGTGGTTAGTGCCGGAAGCGTAATCACCCGCCGACTCCGGCGACCAGTCTCCGAGGAACACCGAACCGGCGCTGGTAATGCTCTCCACCAGCGACCGCGCGTCGCGGGTCTGAATAATCAGGTGCTCCGGGCCGTACTGGTTTGAAATAGCCACGCACTGCGCCAGATCGCGCGCCACAATCAGCCGGCTGGCGGCAAGCGCCTGGCGTGCCGTCTCCGCGCGCGGCAGGTCGGCGAGCTGGCGCTCAACGGCCTGCGCCACGCGTGATGCCATTTCGCTATTGGGGGTCAGCAGGATCACCTGCGAATCAGGGCCGTGCTCCGCCTGCGACAGCAGATCCGAGGCGACAAAATCGGGTGTTGCACCGCTATCAGCAATCACCAGCACTTCGGAGGGACCTGCCGGCATATCGATTGCCGCGCCATCGAGGCGCTGGCTCACCTGGCGTTTAGCTTCGGTGACGAAGGCGTTGCCTGGGCCAAAAATTTTATCCACCTTC
The DNA here is from genome assembly GCF_034044935.1 of Kosakonia sp. CFBP8986. Taxonomy (NCBI): domain Bacteria; kingdom Pseudomonadati; phylum Pseudomonadota; class Gammaproteobacteria; order Enterobacterales; family Enterobacteriaceae; genus Kosakonia; species Kosakonia sp. CFBP8986. The sequence goes on from NZ_JAXCXB010000002.1 coordinate 582,974, forward strand.
GGCACTGATTCAGTGCCAAGGGCGAGGGCGGCAATCGCCTGCGCGCCGCCGACCTGATAAACCGCCTGCACGCCACACAGCTGCGCGGCGTAGAGAATTTCATCAGCGATAGGCGGCGGTGAGCAGAGCACCACTTTGCGGCAGCCTGCAATACGCGCCGGGGTCGCCAGCATTAACACCGTCGAGAAGAGCGGTGCGGAGCCGCCGGGAATATAGAGCCCCACCGAGTCAATCGGGCGGGTTACCTGCTGGCAGCGCACGCCAGGCAGGGTTTCCACATCCACGGTTGGCAGAATTTGCGCGGTGTGGAAGGCGTCGATGTTCTTCACCGCCACCGCCATTGCCTGTTTGATCTCGTCACCCAGGCGCGCGCTGGCGTCTTCAATCTGTTGCGCGGTCACTTTCAGCGCGTCGACCTGGGTTTTGTCGAACTTGGCGCTAAAGGCGCGCAGGGCGTCATCCCCGCCTGTGCGCACCGCTTCAATAATCTCTGCGACCGTACGGGTAATGCTTTCGGAGGCGGAGATCGCCGGGCGCAGCAAGAGGGCGCGCTGCTCCTCTTCACTACAGCTGTTCCAGTCGATGATGGTGTTAAAGCTCATACTCTTTTTCCTTATCTGGCAAACGGGACCGCAGGCCGCACACAGCGAGGCCTTACTCCATCATCTTCTCAATCGGCAGCACCAGAATGGAGCTGGCGCCCAGCGCTTTCAGCTTCTCCATGGTCTCCCAGAAGAGCGTTTCGCTGCTGACCATGTGCATCGCCACGCGCTGCTGATCGCCTGCCAGCGGCAGAATGGTCGGGCGCTCAGCGCCCGGCAGCAGGGCGATCACCTCGTCCAGGCGCTCGCTCGGCGCGTGCATCATGATGTATTTCGACTCGCGCGCCTGAATCACGCCCTGAATACGGGTCAGCAGTTTGTCGATCAACTGCTGTTTGGCCTCTGGCATCTCGCCGTCGCGCTGGATCAGGCAGGCTTTCGAGCGGTAAATCACTTCGACTTCGCGCAGGCCGTTCGCTTCCAGCGTTGCGCCGGTGGAGACGAGATCGCAAATCGCATCCGCCAGACCAGCACGCGGGGCGACTTCAACCGAGCCATTCAGCAGACAGGATTTAAACGACACGCCTTTCTGATCGAGGTAGCGTTTCAGCAGGTGAGGGTAGGAGGTAGCGATGCGTTTGCCATTGAGCGACAGCGGGCCGTCCCAGGCTTCATCCACCGCCGTTGCCAGCGACAGTCGACAGCCGCCGAAATCGAGGCGGCGCAAAGTGAAGTAGCGCGGATCTTCACCCTGTGCGCGGCGGGTCAGCAGCTCTTCTTCTAAAACGTTTTCGCCAATAATGCCGAGGTCGACCACGCCATCCATCACCAGGCCCGGAATATCGTCATCGCGTACACGCAGAATATCGATCGGCATATTTTCCGCGAGGGCGATTAAGCGCTGAGTGTGCAGGTTGATCTTGATACCGCAGCGGGCCAGCAATTCGCGTGAATCGTCACTAAGACGGCCGGATTTCTGAATAGCTATGCGTAAACGCGAGTTATCTAACATTCTGTTGTCCTCTGTAATCCTGCTAAAAATTGTCCAAAAAAAAGCCCCCGGAAGGCGATCTTCCGGGGGCTCTCTTTGCGTTCATGCACCACTGGAAGATCTGACTCTCTTCCAGCACACATCGCCTGAAAGACTAGTCAGGGTGATGGTGATGATGGTGGTGTTTAAATGGAACGCGGTTCATAAAATTCTCGATGAATGCTTATTCATATGTTGGCAATTACCGTAAACCAGGTTGGTCGTTGAAGGCAAGGGCTTTTTTTTATGATTAAATCATTTCATATACGTTCTGTGAATTGTCACTGACAGAGCGCTGGCGTAGCCTAATAGTATTCGCAGGTTGTAAGCAGGGGAGAGGCATGAAAAAAGTCGCAATTGTCGGATTAGGCTGGTTGGGGATGCCGCTGGCGCTCTCATTAACTGCGCGGGGCTGGCACGTGACCGGCAGTAAGACCACGGAAGATGGCGTCGAGGCGGCGCGCATGTGCGGTATCGAAAGCTATCTGCTTAAGCTCGAACCTGAACTGGTTTGTGACCCGGACGATCTTGATGCGCTAATGAATGTCGACGCGCTGGTGATCACGCTACCCGCCCGGCGCAGCGGCCCCGGCGAGGAGTTCTATCTGCAGGCGATGCAGGAGATTGTCGACAGCGCGCTGGCGCACCGCATTCCACGCATCCTTTTTACCAGCTCAACCTCGGTCTACGGCGATGCGCCAGGCACCGTTAAAGAGAGCACGCCGCGCCAGCCGGTGACTGCCAGCGGGCGGGTGCTGAAGGAGCTTGAGGACTGGCTGCACAATTTACCGGGTACCCAGGTCGATATTCTGCGTCTGGCAGGATTAGTCGGACCATCCCGCCATCCGGGGCGCTTCTTCGCCGGTAAAACCGCGCCTGACGGTCAGCTTGGCGTTAACCTCGTGCATCTTGAAGATGTGGTTGCCGCTATTACGCTGTTGCTGCAGTCGCCGAAAGGGGGGCACATTTATAATATCTGCGCCCCTGCGCATCCGACGCGCGAAACCTTCTATCCGGCAATGGCGCGTAAGCTGGGTCTGCCAGCGCCAACCTTTACCGATTCGCCCGCGGAAAAGCGCGGCAAAGTGGTAGATGGCAGCCGCATCTGTTCTGAACTAGGCTTTGAATATCTCTACCCCGATCCGATGCAGATGCCTCTGGAGTAGGGTTTTTTAGCAAAAAATGCGATTAGCAGGATTAATGATCGAGCTGGCGTTTAAAAATCAAACGGTTAGACATCATTAATTTCTATAGCGGCCTGCATTGTATTGTCATTGTGCTTCAACCTGGTGCAGAATATGCCGCTGCAAAAAATAGAGAAGATTAACCGACGTTCAACGCGTCGGTTATTTTTTTGCAAGCAAAACGTCATTCAATAAAAGAGGCCGGGCTTCGTACCGGATAGATACACATTTAAAAACCGACAGTCGTTGTCGCTGAGGAAAGAACACAAATGGGGCAATATTTTGCATTTGCGACGGCCGCCGCCGTTCTGGGGGAAAGCCATGTCGCATAACGTTACTCCAAAAACCTCTCGCGTGGAATTGCGTAAGACCCTTACGCTGATTCCGGTTGTAATGATGGGCCTTGCCTATATGCAGCCGATGACGCTGTTCGATACGTTCGGTATCGTCTCCGGCCTGACCGATGGTCATGTGGCAACCGCCTACGCGTTTGCCCTGGTCGCTATTCTCTTTACTGCCCTGAGCTACGGTAAACTGGTTCGCCGTTTCCCGTCGGCAGGCTCCGCCTATACCTATGCGCAGAAATCCATCTCCCCGGCCGTGGGCTTTATGGTGGGTTGGTCATCGCTGCTGGACTACCTGTTCATGCCGATGATCAACATTCTGCTGGCGAAAATTTACTTTGAAGCGCTGGTGCCTTCTATTCCGTCGTGGCTGTTCGTGGTGGCGCTGGTGGCCTTTATGACCATCTCCAACCTGCGCAGCATTAAGACCGTGGCGAACTTCAACACCCTGATCGTGATCCTGCAGATGGGCATCGTTGCCGTCATTGTCGGGCTTATTATCTATGGTGTGTCGCACGGCGAAGGCGCAGGCACGCTGACCAGCACCCGTCCGTTTTGGTCTGAAGGCGCGCATGTGGTGCCGATGATCACCGGTGCGACGATCCTCTGCTTCTCGTTCCTCGGCTTCGACGGCATCTCCTCGCTTTCTGAAGAGACCAAAGACGCTGAGCGCGTCATTCCGCGCGCGATCTTCCTCACCGCACTGCTGGGCGGCGTGGTCTTTATCGTGGCCTCTTACTTCCTGCAGCTCTACTTCCCGGATATCTCGCGCTTTAAAGATCCGGACGCGTCGCAGCCGGAAATCATGCTCTACGTTGCGGGTAAAACCTTCCAGTGGGGCGTGCTGATTTTCTCAAGCGTTACCGTACTGGCATCCGGTATGGCGGCACACGCGGGCGTTTCCCGTCTGATGTACGTGATGGGCCGCGACGGCGTCTTCCCGACCCGTTTTTTCGGCTACGTACACCCGAAATGGCGTACTCCGGCATGGAACGTGCTGCTGGTTGGCGCGATTGCGCTGCTGGCGATTAACTTCGATCTGGTCACCGCTACGGCGCTGATCAACTTCGGTGCGCTGGTGGCCTTCACCTTCGTTAACCTGTCGGTGATCTCCCAGTTCTGGATCCGCGAGAAGCGCAACAAAACGCTGAAAGACCACTTCAACTACCTGGTGCTGCCGGTCTGCGGCGCGCTGACGGTCGGTGCGCTGTGGGTTAACCTCGAAGAGAGCTCGATGGTACTGGGCCTTATCTGGGGCGCAATTGGTCTGGTTTACCTGGCCTGCGTGACCCGCAGCTTCCGTAACCCGGTGCCGCAGTACGAAGATATCACTCAGTAAGATCTGCTCAGACAGATAATAAAACCGGAGGCCATGCCTCCGGTTTTTTTTCGCCTTCGCTCTTCCACCCGCCGCTAATAACAAAACACCCTATGCTAGACCATTTTGTTATTGGTTCCCGCCCGGCTGCTTGTGAATAATTTGCGATCTTGTTTTTCCGGACGCTATTACCGTTATGTTCTCAATGATTGTAAGTGGATTGATCTGCGGCGCGCTGCTCGGCTTTGTGATGCAGCGGGGCCGTTTCTGCCTCACCGGCGGCTTTCGCGACATGTATATCGCGAAAAATAACCGCATGTTTTATGCCCTGTTGATCGCGATTGCGATCCAGAGCGTGGGCGTTTTCGCCCTGATTCAGGCGGGTGTGGTGCAGTATGACGCTGGCGCTTTCCCGTGGCTTGGCACCGTGGTGGGCGGCTATATTTTTGGGCTTGGCATCGTTTACGCAGGCGGCTGTGCGACCGGGACCTGGTATCGTGCCGGGGAAGGGCTGATCGGCAGCTGGATTGCGCTCTTTACCTATATGGTGATGAGCGCGGTAATGCGCTCGCCGAACGCAGCGGGCCTCAACCAGCTGTTGAAAACCTACAGTACCGAGCACAACTCAATTGCCGAGACCTTTGGCTTCTCCGTCTGGCCGCTGATTGTGCTGCTGGTGGCGGTGACGCTGTGGGTGGTTGCCAAAGAGCTGCGCAAACCGAAGCTGAAAGTCGCCTCACTGCCGCCGCGCAGAACCGGTCTTGCACACATTCTGTTTGAGAAGCGCTGGCATCCGTTTGTTACCGCCGTGCTGATCGGCCTGATTGCACTGCTGGCGTGGCCGCTGAGCGAAGCCACCGGGCGTATGTTTGGTCTTGGCATCACCTCGCCGACCGCCAACATTCTGCAATTTTTGGTGGCAGGACAAAGCAAAGTACTGAACTGGGGCGTCTTCCTGGTGCTGGGGATCTTCCTGGGATCGCTGATTGCCGCGAAAGCCAGCCGCGAGTTCCGCGTGCGCGCCGCTGATGCGCAAACCACGCTGCGCAGCGGCTTTGGTGGGCTGTTAATGGGCGTCGGTGCCAGTATGGCGGGCGGTTGCTCCATCGGTAACGGTCTGGTAATGACGGCGATGATGACCTGGCAGGGGTGGATCGGTCTGGTATTTATGATCCTTGGCGTATGGACCGCGTCATGGTTTTTATATGTTCGTCCACAGCGCAAAGCGAAGCTTGCCGCGGCTGTGGCCTAAATAAACAGGAGCTGTTATGGCAGTTAAAAAACTCGATGTGGTAACGCAGGTATGCCCGTTCCCACTGATTGAAGCAAAAGCGGCGCTGGCAGAGATGCACAGCGGCGATGAACTGGTGATTGAGTTCGACTGCACCCAGGCGACGGAAGCGATTCCTCAGTGGGCGGCAGAAGAGGGGCACACCATTACGGATTACCAGCAGGTAGGTGATGCTGCCTGGAGCATCACCGTCCAGAAGGCGTAAGCCGCAGGCCCTCCCGCGCGCGGGAGGGCGACTTTCAGACAATCTCTTCGGCGTACTGCCACAGCGCTTTCAACAGCGCCTGTTTCTCACTGTCCCCATCATACTGCTGGAACAGCACCTGCAGCTCGTCGGCATAGTGTTGTAAAAACTCCGGGGTAAAGATCTCGCGGCGATGCGCCAGCCAGCGCTGCTGCTCCTCTTCATCGAGCGTGCCGGGGAAGTTGCGCGCCCGGTAGTTAAACAGCAGTTTCTCAATGCGCGCATCGGCAAAGGTGATATCCAGCGCCGGTAAGTTGCGCGGCTCGGTCTCAAGCAGGATTTTCATGGCGGCGCGGTCGGCATCGCTGAAAAAGCCGTTGTAGATCTGCGCGTCGACATTCTCTGACGGTACAAACGGCTCCGCTTCGGCGAAGATCGCCAGCACTTTTTCGCGTACCTGCGGATGGTCGCGCAGGATCTGTAAATTATCGAGACAGCGCTGGCGATCGATACCGAGCCGCTCGGCATCCTCTGGCCGCAGCGTGTTGGCCTGCGCCAGCACCGGGCACTTGTTCAGATGCACCAGCTTAACCGGCACCGCCGCGTCATCGCCCAGCTCGCTCTTCGGCGTATAGAGGCGCTCACGCAATGCATCGGTGTCCAGCTCCAGCAGCGGCGACATATCGCCCGCCAGATCGACCATAATCACCGCGTTGCGGTTTTCCGGATGCCACGCCAGCGGCGCAACCCAGCTGGTGTTGCCGCGCGCCGCGCCAAACATGCCAGAGACATGCACCAGCGGCTTCATCTGTGGCACATCAATCAAGGTCGCCAGCTTCTGCTTGCTGCGATGGCTATAGAGATAGGCAAACAGCTTCGGCTGCTTCGCTTTCACCAGCTGCGCCATGGCGATGGTGGCATAGACATCCGCCATCGCGTCGTGGGCGTTGCTGTGCTCAATGCCGTTCGCTTTGGTCAGGTGCTCAAGGCGGAAACTCGGCAGACCCTCTTCATTCTCCGGCCAGTTGATTCCCTCCGGGCGCAGGGCATAGCAGGCGCGCATCACATCCAGCAGATCCCAGCGGGAGTTATGGTTTTGCCAGCTCCAGGCGTAGGGATCGTAGAAGTTGCGGTAAAAAATATTGCGCGTCACTTCATCATCAAAACGGACGTTGTTGTAACCCACCACGCAGGTATTCGGCACGGTGAAGAGGTCGTGAATGCGTTTAGCAAACGCCGCTTCATTTTCACCTTTGGCGCGCGCCACCTGCGGGGTAATGCCGGTGATCAGCACCGCTTCAGGCTGTGGAAGATAGTCATCGGCGGGTTTGCAGTAGAAGACTTCCGGCTCGCCGATGGTCGTGAAATCGGCGTCGGTGCGCAGTGCGGCGAGCTGCGCCGGGCGATCCAGCGCGGGGCTGGTTCCGAAGGTCTCGTAATCATGAAAAAGAAATGTCGGGGTTGCCGGGGAATCAGACACCAGAAGCTCATCCTGTCAGAAAGTATGCCGACTATGGTAAACCATCGTCGCCCGTGTGCCGAAGAAAAACCGTGCCAGCTTACGGCGCAACTCGCAAAAACAGGGGCTTAAAAATGATTTATGTCACATTTCTTTGCAATTTTGCCAGGTAACGACACACGAAGTTCCGTACAAAGGACGCCCCTTTCCGATGTATTGAGGATATTTCATTGAAACGCCGTTTGTTTGCTGCTTCATTGTTGGCGGTGAGCGTCCATTGCGCTCAGGCCGACGACCTCCCATTTGCCCCTCAGCCCCCGGCAGTGCAGGCCGGATCATGGGTCTTGATGGACTACACCACCGGGCAGATCTTAACTGCGGGGCATGAGCATCAGCAGCGTAATCCGGCGAGTCTCACCAAATTGATGACCGGCTATGTCGTCGACCGCGCCATTGATAGCCATCGCATCAGTGCGGACGACGTAGTTACGGTTGGCAAAGATGCCTGGGCGCAGGGCAACCCGGTGTTTGCCGGATCGTCACTGATGTTCCTTAAGCCGGGCGATCGCCTGACGGTGCGCGATCTGAGCCGTGGGTTGATTGTCGATTCCGGGAACGACGCCTGTGTAGCGCTGGCGGATCACGTCGCCGGTGGGCAGCCGCAGTTCGTGGCGATGATGAACGACTATGTGCAGAAGCTGAATCTGCGTGATACCCATTTTGAAACGGTACATGGCCTGGATGCGCCGGGGCAGCACAGCTCGGCCTACGATCTGGCGGTGTTATCGCGCGCTATTATTCACGGCGAGCCGGACTTCTATCATATGTACAGCGAAAAGAGCCTGACGTGGAACGGCATCACCCAGCAGAACCGCAACGGGCTGCTGTGGGATAAAAGCCTGAATGTCGATGGGCTGAAGACCGGGCACACCTCCGGCGCGGGCTTTAACCTGATTGCCTCAAGCGTTGATGGTCAACGCCGTTTGATCGCGGTGATCATGGGCGCGGACAGCCCGAAAGGGCGCGAAGAGCAGGCGCGCAAGCTGCTGCACTGGGGTCAGCAGAACTTTGATACGGTTGAGATCCTGCGTAACGGCAAAAAAGTGGGCAGCGAGCGCGTCTGGTATGGCGATAAAGAGCAGATTGCTGTCGGCACCAATGAGGATCGCTGGCTGGTGCTGCCAAAAGCGGAGCTGCAAAACATCAAAGCGAAATATGTGCTGGACAGCAAAGAGCTGGAAGCGCCGCTTGCCGCCCATCAGCGCGTCGGTGAAATCCAGCTTTATGACCGTGATAAAGTGATTGCCAAAATGCCGCTGGTGACGCTGGAGAGCGTTGACAAAGGCGGGCTCTTCTCCCGACTGAGCGACTACCTGCACCACAAAGGGTGACCATCGTGCGGGCAGAGTGGCAGGCTTGCGAGTCTGCTCGCATAATTGACGCGTGCGGCAAGCCTGATGGTCGCCGGGTAGATATACTGTACAGACAAACAGTAACGCGCAGGAGGTCACGATGGGCTACAACGTTAAGCAATCAGAGCAGCGCCGTATCGCCGGGTTTCATCTGGTGGGGCCGTGGGAAGAGAAGGTGAAGCAGGGCTTCCAGCAGTTACTGCTGTGGGTCGAGCATAACCAGATCCAGCCGCTGGAGTGGGTCAGCGTCTATTACGATAACCCCGATGAAGTGCCGCCGGAGAAGCTGCGCTGTGATGTCGCCATCACAGTCGAGCGCGACTTCCAGGTGCCTGTTAACAGCGCAGGCGTTATCACCACCGACATTCCCGGCGGCCACTACGCGGTGATGAGCGCACGGGTCTACAACGAAGATTTTGAAGGCAGCTGGAATCTCTTTTTCGACGAGCTGTTGGGTGACACCTCGGTGCAGATTGGTGCCGGCCCCTGTTTTGAGATCTACCAGAACGACGGTAAGAGCGACGGTTTCTGGGACATTGAGATGTATATCCCCGTCGAGCCGAACGCCCACTAAAGCCGGGCAGGGCAAAAAAGGCCGCGAGAGTGATGCTGGCGGCCTCTTTTTTTGTCCTGACAGGGCATTGGCAGGAAAAAATACCGCTACAATTGCGCCTTTCTTTTTGACCCGGAGCCTGGCTGTGCGTCGCGACAAATCCCTCAGCCCGTTTGAAATTCGACTTTATCGCCACTACCGCGTGGTGCACGGCGTACGCATTGCGCTGGCGTTTATCCTCACCTTTTTGCTTATCCGCCTGCTCAATGTGCCGGAGGGTACCTGGCCGTTGATTACCCTGGTGGTGCTGATGGGACCGATCTCCTTCTGGGGCAACGTGGTGCCGCGCGCCTTTGAGCGCATCGGCGGTACCATTTTCGGCGCGGTGCTGGGGCTGGTGGCGTTAAAGCTGGAACTTTACTCTCTGCCGCTGATGCTGCTGTGGTGCGCCGCCGCCATGTTTCTCTGCGGCTGGCTGGCGCTCGGCAAAAAGCCTTACCAGGCGCTGCTGATTGGGATCACCCTTGCGGTCGTCGTGGGTGGGCCAAGCGGCGATATGCATACGGCGCTGTGGCGCGGTGGCGATGTGATTATCGGTTCGCTGCTCGCCATGCTCTTTACCGGCATCTGGCCGCAGCGCGCCTTTTTGCACTGGCGCATTCAGATGGCGAACTACGTCACGGCCTTTAACCGCGTCTATCAGGGCGGTTTCTCACGCAACCTGGTTGAGCGGCCACGGCTGGAGAAGCATCTGCAAAAAATCCTCAACGACGTGGTGAAGATGCGTGGGCTGATTACCCCCGCCTGCAAAGAGACCCATATCCAGAAAGCGATCTTCGAGGCGATCCAGACCGTCAGCCGCAATATGGTCTGCATGCTGGAGCTGCAAATCAACGCCCACTGGAGTTCGCGTGCCAGCCACTTCGTGATGATTAATGCCAGCACGCTGCAAGAGACGCAGCAAATGACCCAGCAGACGCTGCTCACCATCGCTCACGCGCTCTATGAGGGCAACCCGCAGCCGATCCTGGCGAACACGGAAAAGCTTAACGATATCGTCGCCGAGCTAAGGCAGTTGATTGGCGAACATCAGGGTGATGCGGTGACGGAAACCTCCATTCACGGCTATGTCTGGCTCAGCATGGAGCTGGCGCGCCAGCTGGAGTTGTTATCGCATTTGATCTGCCGGGCGCTGCGCAAATAAACGGCTAATAACACCCTCGGGATGCCAGGTTGTTTCGATTCAGCTATATTTGCGGTTATGATAGCCAGCAGGAAAACTTATTGTCATATGCCACTGCTTTGGGTAGGTTTGCCTCTCAGGTGATGGCCTTAACGAATCCGAATCTCAATTAATCAGGGGTGTCAAAATGGAAACAACCAAGCCTTCATTCCAGGACGTTCTGGAATTTGTGCGTCTGTTCCGTCGCAAAAACAAACTGCAGCGCGAAATTCAGGACGTTGAGAAAAAGATCCGTGATAACCAGAAACGCGTTCTGCTGCTGGACAACCTCAGCGACTACATCAAGCCGGGCATGAGCGTTGAAGCCATTCAGGGCATTATTGCCAGCATGCGTACCGACTACGAAGATCGCGTTGATGACTACATCATCAAAAACGCCGAGCTGTCGAAAGAGCGCCGCGAAATCTCTAAAAAACTGAAAACCATGGGCGAACTGAAGTCGGTTGAAAATAAAGCCGAGTAAGCGCCTGCGCGGTGAGAGCCTCGTCTCTCACCGTCTTCTCTTTTCTCCATCCCCTTCCACTTTTCTTCCTCCTTTTTTCTTTATCACCCATAAAAACCAGGCCTTTCTCTGTTTGCAGAGTGGTAAAATGCGCCGCGCAGAAAGCACATCAGGACGTTTAAACATCATCAGGAGCCCGCATGTTAACGCTTGTCACCGGCGGCGCGCGCAGCGGCAAAAGCCGTCACGCCGAATCGTTAGTCAGCCACGCGCCGCGAGTGTTATATATCGCCACCGCGCAAATTTTTGATGAAGAGATGGCCGCGCGCATTGATCATCATCGCCAGGGCCGCCCGGCACACTGGCGCACGGAGGAGCGCTGGCAGCAGATAAGCAATATCATCACTGCGCACAGCGATGCGGATGAAGCGATTGTGCTGGAGTGCATCACCACACTGGTGACTAATCTGCTCTTCGCCTTTGGCGGCAGCGACGATGCTGAAGGCTGGGATTACGCCGCGCTGGAGGCGCAGGTGCAGCAGGAGATCGACGCACTGATCGCTGCCTGCAACGCCTGTCCCTCGCCGGTGGTGATGGTAACCAATGAAGTTGGAATGGGGATCGTGCCGGAAAACCGTCTGGCGCGGCATTTTCGTGATATTGCCGGGCGCGTTAATCAGCGGCTTGCACAGGCCGCCGATGAGGTCTGGCTGGTGGTATCGGGAATTGGAGTGAAAATAAAATGATCAAGTTGTTCTTCGCCACATTGTCGTTTATCAGCCGCATTCCGGTGCCGGGCCGCTGGGTACAGGGGCTGGATGGCGCGGACTATGTGCGTGGGATCACCACTTTTCCGCTGGTCGGCCTGCTGCTCGGCGGCCTGAGCGGGCTACTTTTCATGGTCTTGCACACCTGGTGCGGTGCACCGCTGGCGGCACTGTTGAGCGTGCTGGCGCTGGCGCTGCTGACCGGCGGTTTCCATCTCGATGGTCTGGCAGATACCTGCGATGGCGTTTTCTCGGCCCGCCGACGCGAGCGCATGCTGGAGATTATGCGCGATAGCAGGCTCGGCACCCATGGCGGGCTGGCGCTGGTGTTTGTGCTGGTGGCAAAAATCCTCTTGCTCAGCGAGCTTCAGTTGCGCGATACGCCGATGATAGCGGCGCTGGCGGCGGCCTGTGCTGCCGGGCGCGGCTGCTCGGTGTTACTGATGTTCGGTCACCGCTACGCCCGCGACGAAGGGCTGGGCAATCTGTTTATTGGCAAAGTTTCCGGCAGGGATACCTTTGTCACCTTAATCATCACTGCACTGATAACCGTGGCGCTGCTTGGCGCGCAGGGCGTGCTGGCGCTGCTGGTCACTATGGTGGCGATTTACCTGCTCGGCTGGTTGCTCAAGCGCACCCTCGGCGGGCAGACCGGCGACACTCTCGGCGCGGCGATTGAGCTTGGCGAGGTTATCTTCCTGTTCGCACTACTCTGATCCCTTAACGAGAGACCTGATGCAGACATTAGCGAGGATATTAGCCGCCATTCCGGCTCCCGACGAAGGGGCGATGCGACGCGCGCAGCAGCACTTAAATGGGTTACTCAAACCGGTTGGCAGCCTCGGGCGGCTCGAGTCGCTGGCGGTGCAACTGGCCGGGATGCCCGGCCTTCAGGGCGAGCTGCGGGTAGATGAGAAAGCGCTCATTGTGCTGTGCGCCGATCACGGTGTCTGGCAGGAAGGCGTGACGGTCTCGCCGAAAGCGGTGACCGCTATTCAGGCGGCGAACATGGTGCAGGCTAACACTGGCGTATGTGTGCTGGCGGCGCAGGCTGGGGCGAAAGTTCATGTGCTGGATGTGGGGATTGACGCCGAGCCGATCCACGGGCTTATCAATATGAAAGTCGCGCGCGGTAGCGGGAATATTGCGACGGGTCCGGCAATGAGTGGCGAGCAGGCGGAAGCGGTGTTGTTCTCGACAGTGCGTTATACCCGTCAGCTTGCTGCGCAAGGGGTGAAGCTGTTTGGCGTCGGCGAACTGGGAATGGCGAACACTACGCCCGCCGCAGCGGTCGTCAGCGTATTGACGGGCAGTGCGCCGCAGGCGGTGGTCGGCCTCGGTGCCAATCTGCCTGAATCGCGACTCGATCATAAAGTGCAGGTGGTGAGCAGGGCGCTTGCCGTCAATCAACCGGATGCGGCTGATGGGCTGGACGTGCTGGCAAAAGTGGGCGGCTACGATCTGCTGGGGATGACCGGCGTGATAGTCGGAGCTGCGTCCTGCGGCTTACCGGTGGTGCTGGATGGTTTTCTCTCTTATGCCTCGGCGGTGGCGGCGTGCCGGATAGCCCCGCAGGTGAAACCCTATTTGATCCCCTCGCATCTCTCCGCGGAAAAAGGGGCGCGTATCGCCCTTGCGGCGCTCGGGCTTGAACCCTATTTGTTGATGGAGATGCGTTTAGGTGAGGGGAGCGGTGCGGCGCTGGCGATGCCGTTGATCGACGCCGCCTGTGCAATTTACAACCAGATGGGTACGCTGGCGGGCAGTAATATTGTGTTGCCGCCGGTGCAGTGAGGGTTGCCGGAGGCGGCTAACGCCTTATCCGGCCTACGCAAACCGAATGCATGCTGTTTTGTAGGCCGGATAAGCGCAGCGCCATCCGGCAAAACGCCGCTTACTCAGCCTGCTGCATTACCTGCAACAGCGTATCCAGCAAGCCGGGAAAACAGATATCCAGATCTTCACGGCGCAGTGAGATCATATTCTCCCGCCCCTGCGGGCGCTGCCACACCACGCCGCTGTCGCGCAGCACGCGCCAGTGATGGGTCATGGTCGATTTCGCCACCTCCTGTGGACGCAGCGTGTTGCAGCTCATTTCACTGCCGTCGGCCAGGCGCTTGATGATGGCCAGGCGCAGCGGGTTGCCGAGCGCAAAAAGCACATTTTCCAGGCGAAACTGCTCACGTTCAGGGTGGTTAGCGATCATACTTTTCCTGTATTAACGATGGGGCTGCGGCTGACTCAGCGGCGCTACTATACGCAAACTGCCTGCTTAACACCACGACCGCTACCCCGGATTCGCCAATCAAAGGAATAGTAAAAATAGTTCGAATATATACGTACAGTTGTACTATGCTAAACGCCGTTAAACCTCTGCGGCTTATTCGGGCCGCTAACTAACAGTCAACAGACTAAGGACGCATCATGCCCCGACCCATTCCTCTCGAACGTTATCGCAACATCGGTATCTCCGCGCATATCGATGCCGGTAAAACCACCACCACCGAGCGCATCCTGTTTTACACCGGGATGAGCCATAAGCTGGGGGAAGTACACGATGGCGCGGCAACCACCGACTGGATGGCGCAGGAGCAGGAGCGCGGCATTACCATTACCTCCGCGGCGGTAAGCTGCTTCTGGCCCGGTATGGATCGCAATTTTGAACCGCACCGTATCAACATTATCGATACCCCAGGGCACGTCGATTTCACCATCGAAGTGGAGCGCTCTATGCGCGTGCTGGACGGCGCGGTCATGGTTTACGACTCGGTGGGCGGCGTGCAGCCGCAGTCAGAAACCGTCTGGCGGCAGGCCAATAAGTATCACGTTCCGCGCCTCGCGTTCGTGAACAAAATGGACCGCCCCGGCGCAGACTTCTTCCGCGTGGTACAGATGATGATCGACCGCCTGAAAGCCAACCCGGTGCCGATTGTCATCCCGATTGGTGCTGAAGAGCACTTCACGGGCGTTATCGACCTGATCAAAATGCGCGAAATCATCTGGGATGATGCCACGCAGGGGATGTCCTTTAGCTATGCGCCGGTGCCTGAAGAGTTACTGGAAACTGCGCAAGAATGGCGCGAAAAAATGGTCTCTGCGGCAGCGGAAGCGAACGAGACACTGATGGATAAATACCTCGAAACCGGCGAGCTGGACGACGCTGAAATTATTGCCGGTCTGCGCCAGCGCACCATCGCCGGTGAAATCCAGCCGATGTTGTGCGGCAGCGCCTTCAAAAATAAAGGCGTGCAGCGCATGCTCGACGCGGTGGTGGAACTGATGCCCTCGCCGCTGGATATTCCGGCAATTCAGGGCGTAGATGAAAGAGGCCAGCCGGCGGAACGTCATGCGAATGATGACGAGCCCTTCTCGGCGCTCGCCTTCAAACTGATGACCGACCCCTATGTCGGCCAGCTGACGTTTATCCGCGTCTACTCGGGCGTGCTGAAAAAAGGCGATGCGGTCTACAACCCGGTGAAAGGCAAAAAAGAGCGCATCGGGCGTATTGTGCAGATGCATGCCAACGATCGTCACGAAGTGGATGAGCTGCGCGCGGGCGATATCGCTGCCTGTGTTGGGTTGAAAGATGTCACCACTGGCGACACGCTGAGCGATCCGGACAAGGTGATTACGCTTGAGCGCATGGAGTTCCCGGAGCCGGTGATCTCGCTCGCCATCGAGCCGAAGACTAAAGCGGACCAGGAGAAGATGGGCATCGCGCTACAGCGGCTGGCGGCGGAAGATCCGTCATTCCGTCTGCATACGGATGAAGAGTCCGGGCAAACCATCATCTCCGGAATGGGGGAGCTGCATCTGGAGATTATCGTTGACCGCATGAAGCGCGAATTCGGCGTGGAGGCGAATATTGGCCGTCCGCAGGTTAGTTATCGCGAAACGCTGCGCAAAACCGTTAAAGAGATTGAAGGCAAGTTTGTGCGCCAGTCCGGTGGTAAAGGGCAGTATGGCCATGTAGTGCTGACGCTGGAGCCACTGGCGGCGGGAAGCGGCTTTGTATTTGAAGACGCGACCAAAGGCGGCGTGGTGCCGCGCGAGTATATCCCCTCCGTTGAGAAGGGGCTGCGTGAAGCGATGAACAGCGGCGTGCTGGCGGGCTACCCGGTGGTGGATGTAAAAGCGACGCTAACCTTTGGCTCTTATCACGATGTCGACTCTTCGGAGATGGCTTTCCGCATGGCGGCGATCTTTGGCTTTAAAGAGGGCGCACGCAGAGCAGATCCGGCGATCCTTGAACCGGTAATGCATGTCGAAGTAGAGACGCCGGAGGAGTACGCCGGGAATATTATGGGCGATCTCTCTTCGCGTCGCGGCATGGTACAGGGGATGGAAGAGCGCTTCGGTAGCCAGATTATCCGTGCCGACGTACCGCTGGCGGAGATGTTTGGCTATGCCACCACGCTGCGTTCAATGTCGCAGGGGCGTGCAACCTACAGCATGGAGTTCCATCACTACGCGGAAGCGCCGCGCAATGTGGCCGAGGAGATTATCGCCAGCCGCAGTAAAGGATAGAGTTTAACTCGTCACTTCAAACCCCGCTTCGGCGGGGTTTTTTACGCTCAATTGTTGTCCAGCGCTGTTATTCATTGAGCGGCTTCGCAACCTTTTTTCCACTCTGCTGTTTTTCATCGAAAGTGTGGAAGCGCGCTTCCAGGCTGCATCTGCAGAAGATCGACAAAAGGAGTAAATGCAATGAGTAAAACACTCGAGCAATTAATTGCCGAACAGACACCTGAGGTTGTCGCGAAGGCGCAAACCCTGGTGCAGGAGATGCTGCTTAATATTCACCTTGCTGAGCTGCGCGAGCGCGTGCAAAAAACGCAGAACGAAATGGCGCAGGAGCTGGGGCTTAAGCAGCCCACCGTGGCCGTGATGGAGAAGCAGGGGAGAGATATTAAGTTATCGACGCTGAAACGCTACGTCGAGGCGACGGGCAGCAAGCTGCGGATCGATATCGAGTTACCCGACGGCTCCCATTATGGTTTCGCGCTCTGACGGCAGATCCCTGGAAGCCGACTATCATTAGCAGACATCCGCTTCGCCTGAGGAAAGGTTATGTTGCGTCCTGTCACACTGCTTTGCGCTTCTCTGCTGTCACTCTCGGTCCAGCCTGCGCTGGCGGTTACTTACCCGCTGCCGCCAGAGGGCAGCCGGCTGGTGGGTAGCCCGCAAACCATCACCGTGCCGCAGGGCAATACCTTTCCGCTGGAAGCCTTTGCCGCAAAATATGGGCAGGGTTTGAGCAATATGCTGGAAGCCAATCCCGATGCAGACCCCTATCTACCAAAAGCCGGTACACAGCTGGTTATCCCGCAGCAGATCATCCTCCCTGCGACTGTGCGGGAAGGCATTGTTGTTAACGTCGCGGAAATGCGGCTCTATTACTACCCAAAAGAGAGCAATACCGTTGAGATCCTGCCGATTGGTATCGGCCAGGCCGGACGCGAAACGCCGCGTAACTGGGTGACTGCCGTTGAGCGCAAACAGGCGGGTCCTACCTGGACACCGACGGCCAACACCCGCAAAGCCTACGCCGATGAGGGCAAAACCCTGCCGGCCTTTGTGCCAGCCGGGCCGGATAACCCGATGGGGCTATACGCCATCTATATTGGAAAGCTGTATGCCATTCATGGCACCAATGCGGATTTCGGCATCGGCCTGCGCGTTAGCCAGGGGTGCATCCGCCTGCGCAATCAGGATATTAAGTATCTGTTTGATAACGTGCCGGTCGGCACCCGCGTGCAGATTATCGATGAGCCGGTGAAAGTGAGCCGCGAGCCGGACGGCAGCAGCTGGGTCGAAGTGCACGAGCCGCTGTCGCGCAACCGCACAGAGTTTGAATCGACGGCAAAAGTGCCTCTGCCCTCCACGCCGGTACTCAACAGAATCGTAAAAGAGGCGGGCGCGGATGCAGGCCAGGTGGCGATGGTGCTGGAGAGACGTTCAGGGATGCCGGTAAAAATCGGCGTGCCAGCTGTGAACAACAGCGAAATGCGAGGTATTGAGCGGATGTAAAAGCGGGCAGCGCAATTGCTCAATTAATTTGAATGTTATTGTTAAATCAATGTTATTTCTTCTTATGGCGTAAAGCGTAGAGTAGGGGGCACTTACGCTTTACTGAACGAAGGACGACGCCATGAAGAAGATCGGCTTTTTATCATTTGGTCACTGGACCCCCTCGCCGCAGTCCGGCACCCGCTCCGCGGCTGACGCGCTGCTGCAATCTATCGATCTGGCGGTCGCCGCAGAAGAGCTGGGTGCAGATGGCGCTTACTTCCGGGTGCACCATTTCGCCCGTCAGCTCGCCTCGCCGTTCCCGCTGCTCGCCGCCGTTGGCGCCAAAACCAGCCGCATTGAGATTGGTACTGGCGTGATCGATATGCGTTATGAAAACCCGCTCTATATGGCGGAGAGTGCCAGCGCGGCGGATCTCATTTCCGGTGGTCGTTTGCAGCTTGGCATCAGCCGCGGCTCGCCGGAGCAGGTGATTGATGGCTGGCGCTATTTCGGCTACCAGCCCGCCGAGGGCGAAAACGAGTCCGATATGGCGCGACGTCACACCGAAGTGCTGCTCGATGCGCTGCGCGGTGAAGGGTTTGCTAAGCCCAACCCGCAACCGATGTTCCCCAATCCGCCGGGGTTGCTGCGCCTCGAGCCTTACGCAGAGGGTTTGCGCGAGCGCATCTGGTGGGGCGCGGGCTCCAATGCCACCGCGGTATGGGCGGCGAAACTGGGGATGAATCTGCAAAGTTCGACGCTGAAAGATGACGAAACGGGCGAGCCGTTCCACATTCAGCAGGCGCAGCAGATCCGCGCCTACCGGGAGGCGTGGAAAGCCGCAGGTCATACGCGCTCACCGCGCGTCTCCGTTAGCCGTAGCATCTTTGCCCTGATGAACGATCGCGACCGCGCCTACTTTGGCGGCAGCCGCGACGACGATGACAAAATTGGTTTTCTTGATG
Organism: Kosakonia sp. CFBP8986; assembly: GCF_034044935.1. Taxonomy (NCBI): domain Bacteria; kingdom Pseudomonadati; phylum Pseudomonadota; class Gammaproteobacteria; order Enterobacterales; family Enterobacteriaceae; genus Kosakonia; species Kosakonia sp. CFBP8986. The sequence continues at coordinate 601,720 of NZ_JAXCXB010000002.1, forward strand.
AGAAGACGCGGGCGATTTTCGGTCGCAGCTATGCCGCAGAGCCGGACAAATTGATTGAACAACTCAAGCGAGACGAAGCGATTGCCGAAGCGGACACGCTGTTACTGACAGTACCGAACCAGCTTGGCGTTGACTACAACGCCCACGTTATTGAGTCAATTTTGAAACACGTTGCGCCCGCAATGGGCTGGCGCAGCTAATCAGGACGCCCTGCCGCGCGTGCCGGCAGGACGTTTTTTACCGCGTATTCGAAAGACAGGAAGCGGTAAATTTTTTCACACCACGTTGATTTTAATAAAAATATCACCTTCATCCGCTCCTCGCTTTTCCTGCCAGTTAAAAAGCAGCGTATTACGCGATTTGTCGCCGGTAAGACGCCATATTCCTCCTCGCTTCGCTTGAAATCCTTTCCACTCAAACTGTTACTCGGAGTTATCTCCCTTGCGATTTTGTGACGGCTGCTACACTTATTGGCGTTAACGGTAACGACATAACGTCATTTCCGCGCGGTGAAACGCTTCGTTTTTGCAGGCGATTTCGCCCCCACACAAGGAGATAAGATATGACAGACCGTCCACAAAATCCTCAACACGCGCAACAACAACAGTGGCCCGGCAGTTTTTTAAAGATGGAGCCGAAACCCGATCACGGTGAAGCGGATTATCAGGGCTCGGGTCGCCTGAAAGGCAAAACCGCCATTATCACCGGCGGTGACTCTGGTATTGGCCGGGCTGTTGCCATCGCCTATGCCCGCGAAGGCGCAGACGTGGTGATCTCCTATCTTGATGAGCATGATGATGCGAAAGACACCGCACAGTGGGTTGAAAAGGCAGGGCAGAAAGCCGTCTTGATTGCGGGGGATATCACGAATGCTGAACATTGCCGCAATATTGTGGCGAAGACGGTGGAGCAATTCGGCAAGATCGACATCGTGGTGAATAACGCTGCCTACCAGATGACGCGCGAGTCGCTTGATGAGATCAGCGACGATGAATTCGACCGCACCATGAAAACCAATCTCTACGCCATGTTCTATATCTGCAAGGCGGCGGTACCGCATATGCCGGCCGGTGGGGCGATCATTAACACGGCCTCGGTGAATGCCGATCAGCCGAAGCCGAAACTGATTGCTTACTCGGCGACCAAAGCGGCGATTATCAACTTCTCCGGTAGCCTCGCTGCGCTGCTGGCTGAAAAAGGCATTCGTTCAAACGCCGTTGCGCCTGGCCCTATCTGGACGCCGCTTATCCCGGCGACCATGCCACCTGAGCAGGTTGAAAGCTTTGGTAGTGAAGTCCCGCTTGAGCGAATGGGGCAGCCCGCTGAACTCGCCTCATCCTACGTGATGTTAGCCAGCGACGAAGCGAGCTATATCTCTGGTGCGACCATTGCTGTTACCGGTGGCGTTGCAGTTATCTGACGGGCAAGGAGACGTGATGAAGGCTTATCCCCTGGCGCTCAGTGTGCCTGTTGCCACCCATATCTTCGGCGGGCAACGCATTAAGCAGCAGTTGGGCAAAGCGGATCTGCCCGATTCACGCATCGCGGAAACTTGGGAGATCAGCGACGTTGACGGCATGATCGCCTCGGTGGTTAACGGTGAATATGCAGGTTGCAGCCTGCGTGAGCTGGTGGAGCGCTATCCCGATGAGATGGTAGCGCCCAGTTGGCGCGGGCCGTACTTCCCGCTGCTGAGCAAATTCATCGACGGCAGCGGGATGCTCCCGGTGCACCTGCATGCCAACGATAAAGTCGCGCAGGCCCTTGAGCAGCAGCCCAATGGCAAAACCGAAGCCTGGTACATTCTGTGGGCGGCGGAAGACGCGACCTGTCTCCTCGGCGTGCGCGAGGGCGTTGATAATGCGCGGCTGAAAGCGGCACTGCTGGCCGAGGATTACGATGCGGTGATGTACCGCGTGCCGGTGAAAACGGGTGATACATTTTACGTGCCCGGCGGCATGTTGCACAGCTTCGGCCCCGACACGCTGATTTATGAAATCGAGCAGACCTCGGATATCCAGCAGCACGCCATGCCGTGGCGCATGGAGGATGGCTCGCGCCTGAGCCAGCAGGAGTGGGAGCGCAATATTGATGCGCTGTTACAGGAGCTGCGCCCGGAACTGCGCTGTGAGCCGCAGCCAGGCCTTGTGCTTGAAGCGCCAGACCTGAAGCGGTTCTTCTGCTGCGCCGGGCCCTATTTTGCGCTGGAGCGCTGGTCGTTCAGCCAGACGCAACGTTTTCATTTCAATAGCGCGCGTATTCTCACTAACCTCGGTGCGCCACTTACCGTTGAGGCAAACGGCGTCAGCGTACCGGTTGGCAGGGCGGCATCGCTGCTGCTGCCCGCGGCGCTGGGTGAGGTCACTCTGCATGATGCGGGAGATGTGCTAATCGGTTATGTGCCGGATCTGATGGCTGATGTGCTGCAACCGCTGCGCGATGCGGGCTACCGCGAAGATCAGATTGCGGCGCTCGGCGATATAGACGGGCACCTGCGTTAACCTGACTGCGCAGAATGCAAAAAGCCCGCTCGGGTTTCCCTGAGCGGGCTTTTTAAATGTGGCTCCTCTGACTGGACTCGAACCAGTGACATACGGATTAACAGTCCGCCGTTCTACCGACTGAACTACAGAGGAATCGTGTGGAGGCTTATCTTAGCGGCGAAAAATCTTTTGTCAAACCCCATTTCAGGGGAGGGGAGTCAACTGCTGATTCCATCAGCGATTTGCATGTATTGACACCAATTTATGCTGAATTGCTTTGCAGGATCACCATTTCTCCCCCATCATTTGAAATGTAATTTCATCTTTTACGGCAAGGACTATTTTGAACGTCGTCACCCCCCTTCGCCAGGCCGTCATGCGTACCCCCTGGTATAGAAAGCGTAAAAGCTATCGTGTGCTCTTCTGGCGGGAAATCACCCCGCTTGCGGTGCCGATCTTCCTCGAAAACACCTGTGTGCTGATGATGGGCGTGCTCAGCACCTTCCTCGTGAGCTGGCTGGGCAAAGAGGCGATGGCGGGCGTGGGCCTTGCCGACAGCTTTAACATGGTGGTGATGGCCTTTTTTGCCGCTATCGATCTCGGTACCACAGTAGTGGTGGCCTTCAGCCTTGGCAAACTCGACGCCGAGCGGGCGAGGTCAGCAACGCGGCAATCGCTGATGATCATGACGCTGTTCGCCATCGTGCTGGCAGCGGTGATCCACTACTTCGGCCGTGAAATTATTGATGTTATTGCCGGAGCGGCAACCCAGCCGGTGAAAGATCTGGCGCTTACCTACCTTGAGTTAACGGTGCTGAGCTATCCGGCGGCGGCGATTGCGCTGATTGGCAGCGGCGCGCTGCGCGGCGCAGGTAACACAAAAATCCCGCTGCTGATTAACGGCGGCATGAATATTCTCAATATCATCATCAGTAGCGCGCTGATCTACGGTGCTTTTGGCTGGCAGGGAATGGGCTTTGCGGGTGCGGGGCTCGGGTTGACCATTTCGCGTTATATCGGCGCGGTGGCGATTATCTGGGTACTGATGATTGGCTTTAACCCGTCGCTACGCATTCCGCTTAAAAGCTATTTCGAGAAGCTGAACTTCAACATTATCTGGGAAGTGATGGGCATCGGCATTCCCGCCAGTATCGAATCGGTACTGTTTAACGGCGGTAAACTGTTAACGCAGATGTTCGTCGCCGGGATGGGCACCAACGTGATTGCCGGGAATTTTATCGCTTTCTCCGTGGCGGCGTTGATTAACCTGCCCGGTAACGCGCTCGGCTCGGCCTCGACGATTATTACCGGTAAACGGCTTGGCAAAGGGCAGATAGCCCAGGCCGAACGCCAGCTGCGCCATGTATTCTGGCTCTCGACACTGTTACTGACAGCGATTGCCTGGGGAACCGCGCCGTTTGCCGGCTGGTTCGCGGCGTTTTACACCCATGAAGAGGATGTAAAAGAGGTCGTTAAGGTGCTTTTATGGCTTAACGCCGCGTTTATGCCAATCTGGGCTGCGTCGTGGGTGCTGCCCGCCGGGCTGAAAGGCGCGCGCGATGCGCGTTTCGCGATGTGGGTGTCGATGCTCGGCATGTGGGGCTGTCGCGTCGTGGCGGGTTATACGCTCGGTATCGTGTTAGGTATGGGCGTGGTCGGTGTCTGGCTGGGGATGTTCCTTGACTGGGCGGTGCGCGGTGCGCTTTTCTACTGGCGAATGGTCAGCGGCCGCTGGCTGTGGAAGTATCCGAAGCCGCAGAAAACGCCGACGGAACGGGCCATTTCTGCGCAAAATGGAGAATAATTCGGCAAACGCGTCAAAATGTGAAATCAGGCTTTGACATGGCGCAGGGGCACCGCTAATATTCGCCCCGTTCACACGATTCCTCTGTAGTTCAGTCGGTAGAACGGCGGACTGTTAATCCGTATGTCACTGGTTCGAGTCCAGTCAGAGGAGCCAAATTTAAGAAGCCTGCTTACGAGCAGGCTTTTTGCTTTTCATATTCCGGTCATCTCGCCGTCTCAGTTTTTGCCCTTCACCAATCACAACCCGCTTTATAGGCTCACTGTCAATATAACCTTTTGTCGCGCTCCGCGCGGGCGAATGGCTTGTGTATTCTCACAAACGAGCTGTTCACCGCCAGCCGAAACTGGCGGTGAGAGAGGCAGGTTTATCGGAAAGGGGGTTCGTTAAAGGTGCGCAGCTTACGCGAATGGAGGCGATCGCCTTCGGCGCGCAGCAGGTCGATGGCGCGAATACCGATTTGCAGATGCTCGGAGATCGCCCCTTCGTAGAAGCGGTTCGCCTGGCCGGGCAGCTTGATCTCGCCGTGCAGCGGCTTGTCAGAGACGCAGAGCAGCGTACCGTAAGGCACACGGAAGCGGTAACCCTGCGCGGCGATGGTGGCGCTCTCCATATCAATTGCTACCGCGCGGCTCAGGTTAAAGCGCAGCGCTGAAGCAGAGTAACGCAGCTCCCAGTTGCGATCGTCGGTGGTGACCACCGTGCCGGTGCGCAGCCGCTGTTTTACCTCTTCGCCAGGCATCTCGCTCACCTCTTTGGTGGCGTCATACAGCGCGCGCTGTACTTCGGCGATGCTCGGAATCGGGATATCCGGCGGCAGGACTGCATCAAGGACATGATCATCACGCAGGTAGGCGTGCGCCAGCACATAGTCGCCAATCTGCTGGCTTTCGCGCAGGCCGCCGCAGTGACCAATCATCAGCCAGACATCCGGGCGCAGCACCGCCAGGTGATCGCAGATGGTTTTCGCATTCGACGGGCCAACGCCAATATTGATAAGCGTAATGCCCTGGCCGTCTGCCGTGACTAAGTGCCAGGCGGGCATTTGGTGCTTCTTCCACGCCAGATCGGAGATCGCCTGCTCCGGCGCTTCGGTATCGGCGGTGATCCAGTGTCCGCCCGCGCAGGAGAGGGCGATATAGGGGCTATCGGGATCGAGGATCTGGCTGCAACCCCAGCGCACAAACTCATCCACATAGCGGGTGTAGTTGGTAAACAGCACAAACGGCTGGAAGTGTTCAACCTGCGTACCGGTGTAGTGGCGCAGGCGCGCCAGCGAGAAGTCGACGCGGCGGGCGTCAAAGTGCGACAGCGGGTAGAGTTCGGTCGGATGGAACAGGCCATCTGCCGTCTCATCGCCAATCTGCGCCAGTTCGGTAGTCGGGAAAAAGCGCGTCAGGCCAGCGCTCATTGAGCGATCCAGCGTCAGCTCTGAACCGTCTATCACATAAGGATAAGGGATCTCGTGGGCCGACAGGCCAACCTCGATCTGCGCGCCATAATCCTGGCACAGCAGCGTGAGCTGCTCGATAAGATAGGCGCGAAACAGCGACGGGCGGGTAATCGTGGTGGAGTAGCGGCCCGCATGGGTAAAGCGTGCATAAGCGCGGGTTTTCGACGGCTTGCTTGCGCTGCCGTTCCAGCTCACCGACAACTGCGGGTAGACGAACAGCCCTTTTTCACGCGCTTCAACGTCAGGAAGCTCACCTTTCTCAATATAGATACCAATCGCCTCGCGAAGGGCATTGACGGAGCGGTCATACAGCGCTTCCAGCTGATCCAGCGCCTGTTCCGGGGTCAGATTTGCACCCTCGTTGGTCATTTTTATCTCCTTATCTGCGTTACGGCTCTACCGATAATATGTCACGACTTTGTGAAACGAAAGTTGCCGGACAGTGATTCGGAAGAAACGGGGGGAGAAAAGATCCGGCGCGCCAGCGCACGCCGGAAGCGGGTTACGCGTGGATGTTGACCAGCGTACGGCCATGAATATTGTTGTTGAGGAATTCGGCGGCGGTAGCAGGGACCTGTTCGAGCGCGATCTCTGTTGCGGCTTGCTGGTAATAGCTCTCCGGCAGCGTGCTCGCCAGCTTCTCCCAGACGGCGCTGCGCTTTTCAGTTGGCACCATCACAGAGTCAACTCCTTGCAGACGCACATTGCGCAGAATAAACGGCATTACGCTGGTCGGCAGATCGAAACCGCCCGCCAGACCGCAGGCCGCCACGCAGCCGCCATAGTTGGTCTGCGCCAGCACTTTTGCCAGCACCTTGCTGCCAACCGTATCGACCGCGCCTGCCCAGAGCTGCTTCTCCAGCGGGCGCGTCTCATCAAACTCGCTTCTTGGCAGGATCTCATCGGCGCCCAGCTGGCGCAGGAACGCATGGGTTGATTCGCGACCCGTCACCGCCGCAACGCTGTAGCCCAGCGTTTTCAGCAAGACAACCGCCGTGCTGCCGACGCCACCGCTGGCACCGGTAACCAGCACCGTGCCATCCTGCGGTTTTACGCCCGCCTCTTGCAGGGCGTTAACGCAGAGCATGGCGGTAAAACCGGCGGTGCCGATGATCATCGCATTGCGCGCGCTCAGGCTCTGCGGCAGCGGCACCAGCCAGTCGCCCTTCACGCAGGCCTGGGTTGCCAGGCCCCCCCAGTGGTTTTCCCCCACGCCCCAGCCGGTGAGGATCACCGCCTGGCCTGGCGTGTAGCGCGCATCGCGGCTTTCACTGACGCGACCGGCGAAATCGATGCCCGGCACCATCGGGAACTGACGCACGATTTTGCCTTTGCCGGTGATGGCCAGCGCATCTTTGTAGTTGAGGCAGGACCAGTCGATATCGACTTTCACCTCGCCCTCGGCAAGATCCGGCAGGGCGATCTCTTGCACCGCGGCGAGGGTCTGTTTCTCATGTTGTTCCAGAACTAATGCTTTCATAACTGCGTTTTCCTCGTCATGAGGGGTGGATTTCGGCGTAATGCCGGCTCTGCAGGTGTTATTTGAATATGTTGGCGGAAGAAGGCCCAGAAGTGGTCGAGCGGCTCTGCGCTGCGAAAGAGTTTGGCGCGCATCACCGCGCCCTCCCAGCCGGACCAGAAGAGGCTGGCCAGCGCCTCGGGCGACGCCTGTTGCGGCAGTTCGCCGCAAGCTTGCGCCTCGCGCAGACATGCTGCCACGCGGCGCTCCCAGTCGCTCAGAATGGTTTTCAGCTGCTTCGGAAAGGCATCGGGTAGCAGCGGCGTCTCTTGCAACAGGTTGCCGACAAGGCACCCGCGGCGGAAATCATACTTCGCCATTCCTTCACCGGCGTGATGGACAAAGGCGTCCAGCCGTTGAAGAGGCGTACGTGACGTATCGAGCAGAAAAGTGTCGAGTTTATGGGCGAAGAAGGCACCGTAGGCCTCAAGCACCGCCATACCAAACGCCTCTTTGCTCTTAAAGCAGTGGTAAAACGATCCCTTAGGCACGGCGATATTTTTGATTACCGCATCGATCCCGGCGGCGAGATAGCCGGTTTCTGTCAGCACCTCCAGACCCGAGCGGATCAGCGCCTGGCGGGTGTCGGTAAAGTCGCGTGCCTTTTGCGGCGGGCGGCCACGACGCGGCTTTTGCGTCAATGTATTATCGCCATCCATAATTTAGACCGATTGGTTTTAATTGGCTTAAGCCTACGCCGGACGGGGAGAAGAGGCAAGGGAGGAGGGGGGAGAAAAATGCCCGCACAAGGCGGGCAACTCCGTCAGGCAGTCGTATTAATGGTACGACCGATAGCCGGATTAGAAGGCAACTGCGGGATCTGTTTGATCAAATCCGTTGCAATAGTTTGTTGCGTATCCAGCGCCTTTTTCAGCACCAGGGTGTTCACCTGGTTATCGAGCTGATAAGAATCAAGGCTGCTGGCTAATGATGCGATCTGAATTGGATCCATGTCGATCATCCTTTTGTTGTCGAGCAACATCGCTCAGCACGGCGAAATAAACGCCGCACTGAGTTATCGGCAAAGTGGCGCAAAACTTTACGCTAAACCTGCCCGCTATACCGCCTTCGCTGCGGCTGCCCACTGCGCGGGAAAATCCACTGAGCGCAGCTCCGGCTCAACCGCTACCCGCTCTACCGAGACGAGGGCGTTGATAATAAAGGGATCGCGCTGGAGATAAGCCTCAATCTGTTGCTCATCTTGCGCCTGCAGAAGGATAAAGCCGCCGGAGTTGTCGCTCAGCGGGCCGGCGACAATCACCATCCCTTGCTGAAGCCCTTCCACCAGCCATGTTTTATGCCCCTCGCGCCACGGCTCCAGCCGCTCCGGCGAGGTTATCCAGCGTAATGTCACTGCGTATAACATCTGCGGCTCCTTACAGGTTAATGACATCTGCCACTGAGGCGATGGCGCGCTGAATTTCACGCTCTTTCACTGCATCTCCTTTCGAGATCCCCTCCGCGCGCACAAACGCGACGTTGGTGATGCCGAGGAAACCAAAAAAGGCATTGAGGTAGCGCTCCTGGAAATCCATCTCTGCCAGTGGCGTATCGTGGTAAAAGCCGCCGCGCGAAGAGGCGATAATCACCCGCTTATCACCGGCAAGCCCAACCGGGCCCTGCGCAGTGTAGCTGAAGGTTTTGCCCGGCTGGGCAAGGCGATCCAGCCACGCTTTCAGCTGGCTCGGAATGGAAAAGTTGTACATCGGCGCACCGATAACAATCAGATCGCTTGCCAGAAACTCTGCGACCAGCACCTCGGAGAGACGGTGCTCGACGGCGACATCGGCCGCGAGATCGGGCTCTGCCACCGGCCGGAAGCCAGCGGCGATGGGTGCGGTCAGATGGCTTATCTCGTCGTCAACAACATCACGATAAACCACCTCGTCATAGCGCCCGCTTTGCATCAGCCGGTCGACAATCTCCCGGGAGAGCAGGCGCGAGACGGAGTGCGCGTGATTAAAGCTCGAATCAATGTGCAGGATGTTCATACCAATAGCCTCTGGTTCAGGGAAGAGTGCGGGCAGCCCGATCGATAAACTCAGCCACGCGATCGGCATGGGAGATCATCGACAGATGGCTGGAGTAGAGTGAAACGCGCGTCGCGCCGATCGCCTTTGCCAGTGCGTTTTGCACGGTTGGGTTGAGGGCGGCGTCATTTTCGGTCACCAGATACCATGACGGTTTATCGTGCCAGGCAGCATGGGTGAGGGTGTCGGTAAAGGCACGTGCGGCAATTGGCTGCTGTGCGGCGGCCAGCAGCTGCGCCCGCTGGCGGGAGAGGTCGTTTGCCATCACCTTATGAAACAGAGCCGGGTCGTCGAGCCAGATCAACCCCTGTTCGTCGGCAGATAAGCCCGTCATCGGCGCGTGTAAACGCGTCAGCAAGCCCGCGACAGACTCGTGGCTGTCCGGCACCAGCGCCGAGAGATAGACCAGCCCTTTGACGCGCGGATCGTTACCCGCGTCTGTGATCACCGCACCACCCCACGAGTGGCCGACCAGCAAAACATCACCAGGCTGGCGGGCAATAACTGCGCGCGTGGCGTTGACATCATCCTGCAGCGAGGTGAGGGGGTTTTGCACCGCCGTCACGTGGTAGCCCATCGCCTGTAGCCGCGCCATCACCGCCGACCAGCTGGAGCCATCCGTAAACGCGCCGTGTACCAGAACGATATCAGGCATGGTCTGTTCCTTTGCCTGGGCGGCAAAAATGGTCATCAGTAGCAGGAGAAAAGCCCGCATGGTTAACATCATGAAGTTGCGCCACATTGCCAGCCCTTAATCAGTGGAAGAGAAGTTGGGAAGAGTGTGAAAGAATCTGCGGCTGGCGAGTAGTGTCTTATTTGACATCTATCATGCAAAATCGGACAGAGTGATGAGGTGAGGTATGCGCGTTGCGCTTCTGGCATTACCCGGCAGTATGCGTTCAGCGCTGGCGGGGTTAACGGATATGTTCTGGCTGGCAAACCAGGTTATCGGGCAAAATCATCCCGCCACGGCGCGTTTTGAAACACAGATCGTGACGGCAGAGGGCAAAGCCGTGCCGGATGCGCAGGGGCGAATGATTGAGAGCGATGGCGCATTTGATCAGCGCCCGGATCTGATTATCGCCAGCGGCATGAAGCTGAATGAGGATAAGCACCCCGTTGATGCAGAGGCGATTGCGCAGGCCGCGCAGTGGGTTAAAGGCTGCCATGCAAAAGGAAGCGTGGTGGCGGGTGCCTGTGCGGGCGGCTTTGTGCTAGGCGAGGCGGGGTTGTTGACCGACAGGATCTGCACTACCACCTGGTGGCTGTTTCATACGTTTCGTGAACGTTATCCGCGGGCAAAACCGGTGTGGGGAAAAGCGCTGGCCGAGGATCGCAATGTCATCACCACCGGCGGGCCACTGTCGTGGGTGGATTTGACGCTGCATATTGTCGCTAACCACGCCGGAAAAGAGATTGCCCGCCTGATGGCAGATATGGCCGTTGCCGACAGCCAGCCACTCTCCCAGCAGCTCTATGCACCCAAAGGCTTTCTCAACTCCGTCGATCCGCTATTAACCAAAGCCGAAAATCTGGTGCGCTACCAGAACCCGGCGATCACCGTTGAGCAACTTGCCGCCGCGCTCAATATGACGCCGCGCACGCTGCACCGGAAAATGCGCGACCTATTACAAGAAAGCCCAAAAGCGTTTATCACCCGGGTGCGGATTGAGAGCGCGATTACGCTGCTTGAGATGCCCGGCAACAGCGTTAGCCAGGTGGCCTTTGCCTGCGGATATCAGGATGAGACGGTCTTCCGACGGGCGTTCAGCGCGGTGACCGGTATGTCACCGGCGCGCTATAAGGCATGGAGCAGAAGCCGACAGAACCTGCCGATGGAGCAGGGAGGCTGATGCAGAAAAGCAAAAAGCCCGCTTAAAAGCGGGCTTTTCTAAATCTGGCTCCTCTGACTGGACTCGAACCAGTGACATACGGATTAACAGTCCGCCGTTCTACCGACTGAACTACAGAGGAATCGTGTGAACGGGGCGCATATTATCGATGACCATCGGGCTTGTCAAAGGGTGGATTGCAATGAGATGACCGTTTGCTGACAAATTGGGCAATCTGTTCATCCCACGCCCATTTGCGCTGCTTTATACGCCGTTTTGCACCGCGGTGGTGCAAATTACCCCTTATGGGGCATAAGCAAACCGCTGTTTCATGCTCTGTTTATCCCGTAGCGATTAGAAAGGCTTATTATCCAGCCGCTTAACTCTCCTTTTATTCATCTCAGGAAATGTGGCAAGCATATTGCAACTCCTCAAACATCATCACTCTTAGCGTTGGCATGGGTAATCCTTACAGGAGGCAAAATGAACTTAAGACGCCTGAAGTACTTCGTAAAAATCGTCGATATTGGCAGCCTGACGCAGGCCGCTGAAGTGTTACATATTGCGCAGCCTGCGCTGAGCCAGCAGGTCGCAACGCTGGAAGGCGAGATGGATCAACAATTGCTGATCCGCACCAAGCGCGGCGTCACGCCGACGGAAGCGGGCAAGATCCTCTATACCCATGCGCGCACCATTCTGCGCCAGTGTGAACAAGCGCAGCTGGCGGTGCATAACGTCGGCCAGACGCTGCGCGGCCAGGTATCGATTGGCCTCGCGCCTGGTACGGCTGCCTCCTCCGTAACGATGCCGCTGCTGCAAGCGGTGCGCGCTGAGTTGCCGGAAGTGACCGTTTATCTGCATGAAAACAGCGGCACGGTGCTGAACGACAAATTGTTAAACGGCCAGCTCGATATGGCAGTGCTCTACGAGCGCGCGCCGGGTGCCGGGATTAATAGCCTGCCGCTGCTGAAAGAGGATCTCTACCTGGTCGGCACACGGGATTGCCCGGGGCAGAGCGTCGATCTGGCAGCGGTTGCTGAACTCAATCTCTTCCTGCCGCGCGATTACAGCGCCGTGCGTTTGCGGGTGGATGAAGCCTTCTCTCTGCGCCGCCTGACGGCGAAGATCATCGGTGAGATTGAATCGATTGCCACCCTGACGGCGGCGATCGCCAGCGGAATGGGGGTGACGGTGCTGCCGGAATCCGCCGCGCGCTCGCTCTGTAGTGCCACAAACGGCTGGATGGCGCGCATCACCACGCCATCAATGAGCCTGCCATTGTCACTGAATGTCTCTGCACGCGGCAGCATGTCGCCACAGGCGCAAGCGGTGAAAGACATTCTGCTGTCGCTGGTCAGCCGTCCGACGATGGAGAACCGCGAACTGCAGCTGGCAAGCTAGTCTTTATTCCTTAAAAGTATAAGTTGCTGGTTTTTATTATTTGTTCTGCCTGGCCGCAGACTTTAACAATAACGTCATGATTGATGGGCCAGGAGCGAAGGGTGAACTTCCAGCAACTTAAAATTATCCGTGAGGCGGCGCGGCGGGATTACAACCTGACGGAAGTCGCCAACATGCTGTATACGTCGCAGTCCGGCGTAAGTCGACATATCCGCGAGCTTGAAGAGGAGCTGGGGATTGAGATCTTCATTCGCCGCGGCAAGCGGTTGCTGGGCATGACCGAGCCGGGCAAAGCGCTGCTGGTGATTGCCGAGCGCATTCTTAACGAGGCGAGCAACGTCCGCAGGCTCGCCGACCTCTTCACCAATGACACCTCCGGCGTTCTGACCATCGCGACCACCCATACGCAGGCGCGTTATAGCCTGCCGTCGGTAATCAAATCCTTCCGTGCGCTCTTTCCTGAGGTTCGCCTTGAGCTTATCCAGGGGACGCCGCAGGAGATCGAAACCCTGCTGCATAACGGCGGCGCAGATATCGGTATCGCCAGCGAGCGCTTAAGCAACGACAGCGCGCTGGTGGCGTTTCCGTGGTTCCGCTGGCATCACAGTCTGCTGGTGCCGCAGGATCATCCGCTGGCGCAGGCCTCACCGCTGACGCTGGAAGAGATCTGCCGCTGGCCGCTTATCACCTATCGTCAGGGCATCACCGGGCGCTCGCGCATTGATGAAGCGTTTGCCCGCAAAGGGTTAATTCCCGACGTGGTGCTGAGCGCGCAGGACTCCGATGTGATCAAAACCTATGTCGAGCTGGGTCTCGGCGTCGGGCTGGTGGCGGAGCAGTCCAGCGGTGAGCATGAAACGGGGAAACTGGTGCGCCTTGATACCCGGCACCTGTTCGATGCCAATACCGTCTGGCTGGGGTTAAAGCGCGGTCAGTTGCAGCGCAACTATGTCTGGCGTTTTATCGAACTCTGTAATGCCGGGTTGTCGGTCGATGAGATCAAACGCCAGGTGATGGAGCCGGATGAAGCGGCGATTGATTATCAGATTTAATGCCAAAAAAAGCCTGCGCAGATGCAGGCTTTTTTATCAGCTTAGTGTGGCTACGGCCTGATAAATATCGCTGTCACCGCCGAGAGCAAACAACCCGCCATCAGGTAGATCGCCACGCTGTGCCACTCGCCGCCGGAGAAGGTTAACAGTGCGGCAGCGATAAACGGCGTAAAGCCACCGCCGACCACGCTTGCAACCTGATACCCAACGCCCGCGCCGCTGTAGCGGTAACCTGCGCCAAACATCTCAGTAAACATCGGTTGCTGAACGCAGACCACCATATCGTGGGCGATATTCGCCAGCAAAATGGAGAAGATAACTACGCCAAGAATAGAGCGTGCTTCCAGCGCCATAAAGAAGGGGAATGCGCTCATGGCGCCGAGCAGCGCGCCGGTAATATAGATACGCCGACGCCCGAAGCGATCTGCCATCCAGGCGAAGAGCGGGATAGTAAAGCAGCTGACGCCGCCCACCAGCAGCCCGATATTGAGAAATAGCTCGCGCGGCATGCCCAGGTTTTGTGTGGAGTAGTTAAGCGCAAAGGCGGTAACGATATACATGGTCAGCAGTTCGCACAGCCGCAGGGCGATAATCTTAAGAAACGCGCCCGGATGGCGAACCAGCGCTTCAAACACTGGCGGGCGGGCTTTCGCCTCGGTGGGCTTGTCTGCCTGCGCGCGTTCGAACTCGACGGACTCTTCCATGCCATTACGTACCCACAGCGCGCCAAGCACCAGCACAATGCTGAACAGGAACGGCAGACGCCAGCCCCAGTTCAGGAACTGCTCATCAGTGGTCAGCGTGCTGATCAGCGAAACCAGCCCGGTAGAGAGCAGCAAACCGACGCCATAGCCCACCTGAATGCCGCTACTGTAAAAGGCTTTTTTACCAGCCGGGGCGCTCTCCACTGCCAGCAGCGCCGCGCCGCCCCATTCGCCGCCAACGGCGAAGCCCTGAATGGCGCGCAGGGTCACCAGCAATACCGGTGCCCACCAGCCAATGGTGGCGAAAGAGGGGAGAATACCGATGCAGGCGGTGGCGATGCCCATCATCCAGACGGTCATCATCAACATCCGTTTACGCCCTAAGCGGTCGCCGAAATGGCCGAAGACAATGCCGCCGAGCGGGCGAAACAGAAAGCCGACGCCAAAGGTGGCAAACGCGGCAAGCGTGCCCATTGCCGGGTCGATCTGCGGGAAAAACTCGCTGTTAAACACCAGCGCGGCGGTGATGCCGTAGAGTAAAAAATCGAACCAGTCGACCACGGCGCCCGCAAAGCTGCCCCATGCAGCGCGGCGTGCGCGGTGGGAGGATGGGGTCTGCTCATCGGGTCGGGGGGGAATGAGTGTGGAGTCCATAGCTGTCCTGTCTGTTCCTTACATCTTGCAATTTTTTATTATTAAAACCAGGGAAAGGATTACTCACATTGTATGCGGCAAAATTAAGGCCGCCCTTGAGACTACAGCGACAGCCCGCGCGAGAAAACCCTTTTACACAGATGTCGTACCTGACAGCGTTAAGCGGTCTGATTCTGCGCCTGGTATATCCTTAACAATTCCCGCTATAATCCGGGAAATTTGTTAACGGATTCAGAAGCGAAAATGGCAAAACTTACCTTACAAGAGCAGCTCCTGCAGGCAGGGCTGGTCAACAGCAAAAAGATGGCCAAAGTGCAGCGCACGGCGAAGAAGTCCCGCGTGCAGGCGCGCGAGGCGAGAGAAGCGGTAGAAGAGAATAAAAAGGCGCAGCTTGAGCGCGATAAGCAGCTTAACGAGCAGCAGAAGCAGGCGGCGCTCGCCAAAGAGTACAAAGCGCAGGTGAAGCAACTGATTGAGATGAACCGCATCACCATCAGCAGAGGCGATATCAACTTTAACTTCACCGATAACAACCTGATCAAAAAAATCGTCGTCGATAAGGTAACGCAGGCGCAGCTGATTAGTGGCCGTCTGGCAATTGCCCGTCTGATGACGGAAAACCGCAGCGAGCCGGAGTACGCAATTATTCCCGCAAGCGTGGCTGATAAAATCGCCCAGCGCGATGCCGACAGCATTGTGCTCAACAGCGCACTGAGCCAGGAAGCGCAGGATGAAGACGATCCGTATGCCGACTTCAAAGTGCCTGACGATCTGATGTGGTAAGGCGCGCAGAAGAATATCGGGCCAAAAGCGTGGTCTGCGCGGGCAATGTGCTTTACACTGCGCGCGGCAAAAATAGCACAGAACAACGAGTCAACAGGCGGTAAGGCGATGAACGGAAAAATCACAACCTGGTTTAAAGAGAAAGGTTTTGGATTTATCAAAGATGAGAACGGTGAGAACCGCTATTTCCATGTGATCAAGGTCGCCAACCCAGAGCTGATTAAAAAAGATGCGGCGGTGACGTTTGAACCCACCACCAACAATAAAGGCCTGTCGGCCTATGCGGTAAAAGTAGTGCCGGACAGCAAGTATATTTTTATCGCCGGCGAGCGCCTGAAGCTCACCTCGATCAAATCTTATGTTGTCTTCAACGAAGAAGTGCCTGCTGATACCCGTATCGATAAAGAGAGTCCGGTGCTCTCAGTCGGGGTGCTGATGAGCAGCATCCGGCCAAAATCTGATATCAAGCCAGGGGAGATGCGTACGCTGAAAAAGCTGGCGATCACCACCTTCCAGGGCTCAACGCTTATCTTTACGGAAGATGAGATCGATATCGACGCGACGGTGAAACTGCTTAAAGTTTGACGTTATCTGCTGCTTTTAAGGATCCCTTATGAACCACGAAATCCCGCTGAAGTTTTATGACATCGCCGATGAGTATTCGACGGAGTCCGCGACGCCGGTGAGCGAGTCCGAGCGTGACGCGGTGGCGCACTACTTCCAGCTGCTGCTGACCCGCTTGTCCAACAATGAAGAGATCAGCGAAGAGGCGCAGCAAGAGATGGCCCGCGAAGCCGGCCTCAAAGAGAGCCGCATTGATGAGATCGCTAACTTCCTCAATGAGTGGGGCAACGAATAACGCAGCATTATCCGTGCTTTTCACTGCACAGAAATGCAAAAAGCCCGCACAATGCGGGCTTTTTCTTTAACGGTATCAGGTACCGATAATGCCGCCGTCGGATTTGGTGATCACCACCGTGGAGGAGCGCGGTCGTCCATCGGCTTTGAAATCCGGCCAGTTGGAGATAGCGTGCGGATTATTGGGATCGGTGATGTCATCACCGCCTTCACCGGGATGCTGGATATTGATAAACAGCGTGCGGTTGTCCGGTGTAAAGGCAATACCGGTAATTTCACACCCGCGCGGCCCGGTCAGGAAGCGACGATAATCATTGCTCCCCGGAATGGTTGCCACCATCTGGTTATTGCCCATCCCTTCATAGGCTTTTTTATTGATGGTGCTGGAGGAGACATCGGTCTGGATCCAGAGTACGCCCCGGTGATCGAAGGAGAGCCCGTCCGGGCTGCCAAACTCTGCACCCTGCATAGAGCCTTTCACTTTCGGGTCGTCACTGCCCGTGCGCCCGGCGAGCACCAGGATATCCCATTTGAATTTCGCCGATGCCGGATCGGTGTTCTCTTCGCGCCAGTGCATGATATGGCCGAACTGGTTATTGGCGCGCGGGTTGGCCGCATCCACCGGCGCTTTACCCTCTTTACCGCGATCGGAGTTGTTGGTCAGCGTGCAGTAGACACTGCCTTTCGCGTGGGTATCGACCGCGATCCACTCCGGGCGATCCATTTTGGTTGCGCCCACCTTATCGGCAGCAAGGCGGGTTTTGATCAGCAGATCGCCCTGGTTGTCGAAGCCGTTACTTTGATCAAGCCCGTTTTCGCCGAAGATCAGCGGCAGCCAGTCGCCGGAGCCATCTTCATTAAATTTGGCGACGTAGAGCGTGCCCGATTCCAGAAGATTCATATTCGCCTTGCGATCGCTCGGGTCATATTTGTTCTCAGAGATGAATTTATAGATGTATTCAAACTTCTGGTCGTCGCCCATATAGACCACCACGCGGTTATCCGCCGCCAGCGTCACCGCAGCGCCTTCATGCTTGAAGCGGCCTAAAGCGGTATGTTTGCGCGGCGTCGAGGTGGGATCGTAAGGGTCAATTTCCACCACCCAGCCAAAGCGGTTTGGCTCGTTGGGGGTTTTGTCGACGCTAAAGCGCTCATCCACTTCGTTCCAGCGGTAGGACTCATCGCTGTCGCTGATGCCGTAGCGCTTCTCCAGCGCATTGAGCGGCGCTTTTTTGACAAAAATATCTGACCAGTTCTCTTCGCAGGTGAGATAGGTGCCCCAGGGAGTTCGGCCATTGGCGCAGTTTTGCATGGTGCCCAGCACCTGTTCACCCTGCGGATCGGCAGCGGTTTTCATCAGCGGCTGGTGACGCGCCGGGCCGCTCAGCTGCATCGGCGTATTGACGGTAATGCGGCGGGCAAAGCTGGAGGGGCGAACCACCTGCCAGCCCGCATCCGCTTTTTTCACCTCGATAACCGACACGCCCATCGCGTTTTGCCCCTTGCGCGCCTTATCGAGATCCCAGTTAGCGGTCCCGTCTTTAAACAGCATGCCGTTATCAATGTACTCATGGTTGAGCGCCAGCAGACCGTGCGCCGGGTTCTCTTCGCCCTGCGGCAGGCTAAACCACGCCATACCGTCATGGTGCATACCGGCCTGCGCCGCCTGCTCATCGGTGGTATTGCTGGCGTCGAATTTAAACTCCGGCAGATTGCCTTTTAATCCCACGGCGTCGCCCCAGCGATAGAAGGGACGGGCGATATAGCCTTCCGGCACCGTGACGTTATCGGCGGTCGAGACGGGAATGCTGGTGAAGCCGAGCGACATCGCTTTCGCTAAGGCGGACGGTTTCGGCATCGCCGCGAAGGCGTTTTCTGGCATCAGTAAAGAGGGGAATGAGGCCGCAGCGCCGGCGACCATCCCCATTTGCAGAAAGCGGCGGCGTGACATAAACGCGCTGACGACCTCTGAAAACGCGGCGTTGTGGCTTGGGTTACTGATCTCATCGCTGTGCTCTTGCTTGAACACCGATTTAAGGGGTCTGCTCATATCGTTTTCCTGTGATTTCCATAGGCTTGCGTCGCAATAGAGAGCAGTCTAAAAAACTTTTGTTACAAATTTATAACGTTAGAAGCAGAGCGGCTTAATAAGTCGTGTTTGGCTGGGGGAGGGTAAAGAATAAAAAGCAAAAAGCCCGCTAAAAAGCGGGCTTCTTAAATTTGGCTCCTCTGACTGGACTCGAACCAGTGACATACGGATTAACAGTCCGCCGTTCTACCGACTGAACTACAGAGGAATCGTGTGAACGGGGCGAATACTACTGACCCCGTACTTTAGTGTCAACACTAAATTTAACGTGCTGATTCAATTGGCTAATTAACATCCAGGCCTGTAATTAGTGCACCGGATTCGTCTCTTCGCCGTAGCTTCCTGGCTGACCGCGCAGGCGGCTTAAGGGATCCTGCTGATAGAAGTGGCAGAAGCGCTGCCACAGGGCAGGGAAACGCGGGGCAAACAGCTCTGGCGCGCTAAAGAAATACTCTGACAGCACCGCGAAACACTCGGCGGGATCGGTAGCGGCATAGGCATCAATGCTGGCGGCGCTTTCGCCGACGAGATCGATCTCATCCTGAATATTCTCCATGGCGGCACGCAGATCGTGCTCCCAGCCCGCCACATCGCGCAGCGGGATCAGCGGAATGCCGCTGGCGCGATCGCCGTTGCGCATATCAAGCTTGTGCGCCACTTCATGAATAATCAGGTTGTAACCGGAGGCATCGAAGGAGTCCTGAATGTCGAGCCAGTTAAGCACGATAGGACCCTGCTGCCAGCTCTGCCCGGAGTGAACCATGCGCTGGTTATGCACGAGGCCGAAATCGTCCTCCCACTCATCATCGACGATAAAAGGGGCAGGGTAGATTAGCACTTCGTGAAAGCCATCCAGCCATTCGAGGCCCAGCTCCAGCACCGGCAGGCAAAACAGCAGGCTGATGCGCGCGCTTTTCAGCGCGTCCAAATCGAATCCCTGTAGTGCCACCAGGCGCTTTTGCTGCAAAAAACGGTCGGCCAGCTGAACCAGTCTGTTTTGCTCGTCGGGCGATAAATTCGCCAACACGGGGACTTTTAACGCATCTTGCCAGGGAAGATCTGCTTCATCGGCAGTCTCCCGGATTTTCCAGGGCCACTTAATCATCGTTTTGCTCGCAAACTCGCCACTTGAACCAAATCAACGGGACTGGGTCTGTTAAAATGCCAAATTTCCTGGCATGATGGCAACTATCTGAACGGAGAGATGCCGGAGCGGCTGAACGGACCGGTCTCGAAAACCGGAGTAGGGGCAACTCTACCGGGGGTTCAAATCCCCCTCTCTCCGCCATTATTCAAGCACTTACCCGCCTGGCTTTCAACGATCCAGATCCCAATGAGAAAATCCTTTAAGAAAAATGCGGATCTAAACGTTCACGTTTTTTGGTTCAACTTCGGGCTCACTTTCACCTCTCTGCCGTAAACCCATACCAGCGATTTATACTTACAGGCACCCCGGCACTTATCGGAGCGCCTGAATTGTTCACACCTGAGCCATGCCGCCATCGACGAAGACTTCGCTGCCCGTCATGAAGCTGCTCTCATCGCTTGCCAGGAACAAGGCAACAGCGGCCGTCTCTTCCGGGCGGCCGATGCGGCCAAGCGGCGTTTGTGCGGCAAGGCCCGCGAGCAACGCTTCCGACTGTCCGCTTGTCCCGAACAGGTCCTGCAACCCCGGGGTTTCCGTGCCGCCGGGTGAGAGCACATTGATGCGAATACCGGTTCCCTTCATATCGAGAGCCCAGCTTCTGGCGAAGTTTCTGATTGCCGCCTTCGTCGCGCTGTAGATGCTGAAAGCGGGCGTTCCCATTGAACCTGTGGTTGACCCGGTCAGGATGATCGAGCCGCCAGCGCGCATGAGCGGAAGCGCCTTCTGAACCGTAAACAGCGTCCCCTTCACGTTGACGCCGAACATGTGGTCGAAGTCCGCTTCACTGATCTCGCCAAGCGGAGCGAACGTTCCTAAGCCAGCGTTAGCGAACAGGATATCGAGTTGGCCTGCTTCGGCCTTGATCTGCGCGTAGAGATGGTCGAGATCCTCCAGGCTGGAGACATCACAACGGATTCCCGTCGCGCCATGACCAATTTTGGCTATTGCCTTGTCAATCTCGGCCTGGCGACGTCCTGCGATATAGACGCGGGCGCCTTCTGCTGCGAAGCGTATGGCGCTTGCAAGGCCGATCCCCGTGCTTCCACCTGTAATCAATGCTGTCTTGCCTGTAAGTCTGGACATAAGCGTCTCCTTAAGTGATTTGCTGACTGCTGCACTTTAGACGGGAAATTACTTTTGGTATAGTATGCACCTTTTGGTAAGTACATAAGGAAACCCGATGACACCCTCATTTACATGTGGTCTGGACGCAGCGCTGGCTGTAATTGGCGGTAAGTGGAAGCCTTTGATCCTGTTCCATCTGGCGCATGACACCCGCCGCTATGGTGAGCTGAAACGCGCGGTTGCTGGCGTCAGTGACAAAATGCTTATTCAGCAACTGAAGGAGTTGCAGGCCGACGGCGTGGTTCAGCGCATCGACTACCAGACTATTCCGCCCAAAGTCGAATACTCGCTTACCGAATTCGGCGTCAGCCTTGCCAATAGCCTTGCCCCACTGTGCGCATGGGGAAGCGCGCACATGAGCGAGATTGAGAGGATTGCGCTTGCCCGACAGGGCGCATTGACGTCGACAGAGTGATAGCCGTTGTGGCAGGTGAAACCAGTCGTAGGTGTTTGGCTGTGCTCAAGGCCTTAAACGCTGTGAAAAGCACTCAATGTCCGCTTTGTGCCAGGAGTGAACGTTGATTAATAAGATGAGGCGCCCCACGGGCAGAATCTGTAGATCTTACAGCTTTTTCACCAGTGTTTTTAATTGCGTAATTAGCTGCGCGTTGTCATCCCCGGAGTGGCCGGCTACAGGCCAGGTGGACTGACGAATAACCAGTCGTGTAGGCAGCAGCTCACGGATCCTGATTTGCGGGTCGGCCACAAGTTGGATAAGCATCTCCACGGCCCGCTTACCGAGTTTATCGAAATCCTGTGCCACGGTCGTTAGCGGCGGCTGGAAGTAAAGGCTATCTGCCGTATCGTCATAACCCGTGACGGAGACCGCCTGGCTCCCGTTGCGATTGAGCTGCGCCAGGGCGCTCAACACGCCGAGTGCCATCTGATCGTTCGCCACAACGATTGCACTTATCTTCGGGTACTGATGTAACAGTTTGAAGGCATTGTGCCAGCCGCTGGCCGCGCTCCAGTCGCCAAAAACCGTCACAGCATTACTTACCCCAAGTCGATGCAACGTCTCACGCCAGCTGCTCAAGCGCATGCGCGCTGAAACCGAACTTTCAGGTCCGGCAAGCAGACCGAAATCCCGGTGCCCCAGTTCCCAGAGATGACGGATGCAAGCGCTACAACCATCAAGATGGTCAAAGCGCACGCAGCAGACATCGGTCTCCGGCGAAATATCCAAAAACAGACAGCAAATATCCGGATTCTCACTCACCAGCTTTTCGGCAACACTGCCTTCCAGCGGCAGATTGATAATTGCACCACGGATATTCTGCGCGCGAAACTCATTTAGCCGTGCCTGAAGTGAGGTGTAATCCACGATCGCGGGCATTGCAATAGCGACCTCAAGCTGGCGTGCGCTGGCGTGACTTTTTATTGCCGCGGCGATTTGTGAGGGCGCATGCAGGGTCAACGACGCGGTAATCAAACCAATCGACGGCGCAGACTTCCCCGCCAGCAATTGCGCCGAACGGTTAGGAACATAGAGTAACGCCTGCATCGCGCTGATAACCTTATCGCGGGTGCGTTCAGACACAACCCCGGGTTTATTCAGTACACGCGAAACCGTCTGCTGCGACACCCCGGCCTTGCGAGCTACATCTTCTAACGTTGCCGTACGGCGCTGCATAAACCACTCCTGTACACGTTCGTAACAATGTCGTTCGCTAACATTTTATGTCTTAAAGACGACAAAATAACACCATTTCCGCGGTATTTCGTGATCGTGTATGAGTTTCACTTTCGCCAGCATTGTGGCTTTAAACAAAATATCTGATAACTCACCCATCTTGTCTAGCGAACGACATTCTCATTTATCAGGCGAATATACCTATGCAATATCACGATCCCCGGACGTCTCCGGGCCACCTGTTTCATGACGTGCTGGCACGAGAGGAGTGGCAAAACCCGACAGGCTGCGATTCACTGACGTTCAGCATCGAGCAAAACTGGCGGGCTGGTGGCCTGAAGCAGGTTATCTTCGATGGCGATAACGCTCTGACCGGGGTGAAAGTGCGAAACCACCAAAAAAGCGGCTTTAATAATGACGCGTACACAGGATGGAATATAGACAATGAAACTCTCTGAACTCGCGCCAAGAGAACGGCATAACTTCATCTACTTTATGCTGTTCTTTTTCTTCTACTACTTCATTATGTCGGCCTACTTTCCCTTTTTCCCGGTCTGGCTGGCGGAAGTTAATCATCTAACCAAAACAGAAACGGGGATCGTTTTCTCCTCAATCTCGCTGTTCGCGATAATATTTCAGCCGATATTTGGCCTGATATCTGACAAGCTGGGGTTACGCAAACACCTGCTGTGGACCATTACGATCTTGCTGATCATGTTTGCGCCGTTCTTTATTTTTGTGCTGTCGCCGTTATTGCAGCTGAATATTTTCGCCGGTGCGCTAGCGGGCGGTATTTATCTGGGGGTGGTCTTCTCCAGCGGTTCCGGGGCGGTAGAGGCCTATATTGAACGCGTCAGCCGTGCGAACCGTTTTGAATACGGAAAAGTGCGCGTTTCCGGCTGTATTGGCTGGGCACTGTGTGCGTCCATCACCGGTATTTTGTTTGGCATCGATCCCAATATCACCTTCTGGATTGCCTCAGGTTTTGCGCTGGTGCTGGGAGTACTGCTGTGGATGTCACGTCCGGAAGGGAGCAACAGTGAACTGGTAATCGACGCGCTGGGAGCCAACCGTAAGGCCTTCTCGATGCGCACCGCCGCGGAACTATTACGTATGCCACGCTTCTGGGGATTTATTGTCTACGTAGTTGGCGTCGCCAGCGTATATGACGTATTTGACCAACAGTTTGCCAACTTCTTTAAAGGCTTTTTCTCCAGTCCGCAACGCGGAACAGAAGTATTCGGTTTCGTCACCACCGGAGGGGAATTACTTAACGCGTTGATTATGTTCTTTGCCCCTGCCATCGTGAACCGGATTGGCGCGAAAAACGCTCTGATCACTGCCGGTATTATTATGTCAGCGCGTATTCTGGGTTCTTCTTTTGCCTCTTCAGCTATCGAAGTGGTGATCTTAAAAATGCTGCATATGTTTGAACTCCCGTTCTTGCTGGTGGGCACCTTCAAATACATATCATCTGCCTTTAACCCGAAACTATCGGCAACGCTGTTCCTGATTGGTTTTAACTTATCGAAACAGCTTTCAGGTGTTGTACTCTCCGCATGGGTCGGAAGGATGTATGACACCGTCGGCTTCCACCAGGCTTATCTCATTCTGGGCAGCATTACGCTGAGCTTTACTATCGTCTCCCTCTTTACCCTGAAAGGGGGTAAAACGCTGCTGCAGGCTACCGAATATAAAAGCGCAGCCTGATAAGACGAGCCCGCTCTACAGAGCGGGCTTTATAGGTTATAGCCTTCGATGTAATGGCCAAATGACAGGTTGGTGCGAAAAGCAGACATTGATATATGTTAATTTATGGAGAGCAGGTCAGTTGAGGAATTTTAAAAAATGTTTGCTAATCGAATAAGGGAGTTTGGAAAGGCATTTGAAGGCAGATTAGAGCCTTTTTTGCTCGAAGGTGCTTTGGACTATATAAACTTTAACGAAGAACCATTAGCCTTTGAAATCTTATGCGAACATATTTGTGAGTATGATGTACAGCTTAGCCAGACTGAATATGATGAAGCCATAGCATTAGCTAAACATATGGGGTTAGATGTACTGGATGGACCCTACAAGCACTTAGCTGGATTGATTGTATAATGAGTCGATTTGACCTATACCCCGTTGATTTTCAAGGAATGTTATTAGCAATTTCCGCTCTGTGCCAGAGGTGGTCATTGCTGGCGTTACTTTGTGTTAATAGCAGGAGAACATGTCATTCAACCGTATCCATTTTAGCTGAAGCGTCTACTGCCAGGATTCATTAACTATCTGGATAGCTGCCTTCATTTGTCATATCTCTTTTCATATCTCTGGCAAAGAGATTCATATTGCGGCGAAATGCTTTACGCATGATGGCACCATCCGGGAATCTACTTACCTTTGTAATGACAGAAAGGAGGGGATTAATATTTTCGATTTTACTTCTGGTAAACCCCAGCCGCATAGTCTCGCCGGAGAGAGTCCCATGTGGCTTAAAACTTCCGTGATAACAGTGCAATTTACTTAGTTGATATGGGATGGAATACTTCACCGTTCTCGACACACTTCTAAAATTTTCTCCCGAAGCCAGCGGTGACCGGGTTCCTTTTCCATTCTTGGGTGCCACATCTGCGACACCACAATGTTGCGGGTTTTGAATGGCAATTCAAAGAGATGTAAATTGTCTGTCATTCGTTGGTTGCGCAAGTACAGTGCGGGAACCATGGCGATAAGGTCTGAGGCCAGGGCGACGGATAACGCAGTGGGAAAGCCTGGAACCACGCTCACCACTTTGCGCGTGACGCCTAACGCCGCCAGGGCATCATCGACAAAACCATGTAGCACCCCGTCGGGTGACGCCACCACATGTCCCCAGGCAATATAATCTTCAACGCTTATTTCCGGCCGTGAGGCCAGCGGATGCTCCTTGCGCACCGCTCCAATAAAGCGATCCTGAAAGAGTCTCTGCACCCGAATTTCTGGCCCCATATTGCTCTGAACACCAATCTCCAGGTCAACCAAACCCTCACGAAGATAACGAGACGTTTTTTCAGGTTTCGGCGCAAAGCGTATGCAAATACCTGGGGCCGCTTCGGCCACGGCGGCAATAAGCAGTGGGCCAAATGCCACCACAAAACCATCATTGGCCCTGATGGTGAACAGCCGTTCGAGGTTTTCCACCTTAAGCGTCCCGGATGAGGGCTGAAGTACCGCTCTCGCCTCATAGACCGCGCTTCTGGCACGGTCCCGGGTTGCTTCAGCCCAGGGGGTGAGCACCATGTTACGTCCTGCTCGCACCAGGATGGGATCCCCTGTCACTTCACGTAGCCTGCTGAGTGTGCGGCTCATCGCTGAGGTACTCAGGTTTAAGCGTCGAGCCGCCCCCGCAACGCTGGCTTCTGCCAGCAAAAAGTCGAGCGCAACCAGCAAGTTAAAATCAGGATCGGACATAGTGGTTCCTGGTGAGAATTCAGATATGGCGTCGAATGCAATTATAGAGTGCAAATGCTGCGTCTTCCGCCCTGACTCGCTGCTGATTATAGTTTTCGCATCCTTCCTTTCACAGGCATTAAAGATGACAACGTTATTTGCAAATCAGCCGGGCGATGAAGGCCTGCCGGGACAAGAGCGTGCACGCGTGATGGCCGCCGTGATGACCACGACGTTGATGGGCGTGTTTGACGGCACGATGATTAACATTGCCCTGCCATCCATGGCAAAAACGATGCAGGTACCGGCGAATGTCGCGGTCTGGTTCGCTAACGGCTATCTGCTCTCCGCCGCTATGACGTTGGCTATCTTCGCTGCGCTGGCAGTACGCGTCGGTTACCGCCCCGTGTTTCTTTCAGGCCTTACCGTTTTTACGCTCACTTCACTGGGTTGCGCGCTGGCCAGTACGCCGGAGATGCTCATCGGAATGCGCATTATGCAGGGGATCGGCGGCGCAGCTACCCTGAGCATTGCCCCGGCGATACTGCGTTCTGTTTTCCCCGGGCGACTGCTTGGCCGTATTCTTGGGCTACATGCCCTGCTTATTGCTTCAAGCTCGGCCATAGCGCCTGTACTTGGCGGTACAGTGCTGAACATAATGAGCTGGAAATGGTTATTCGCCATAAACGTGCTCCCTGGCGCCGTTTCCCTGCTGCTGGTATTCAGGTCGCTGCCACCAAAACCGGCGTCCGACAGAACGCCGTTCGATACGCCAGGCGCTGTGCTGTCTGCACTACTTTTAGGCTCAATGGTGATGGCGGCAAACAGCTTCTCCTCAGACCATCACATCAGCGTCGGGGCTATCAGCTGGAGTCTGCTTGCGATGTTTAGCGCCATCACATTTATCTGGCAGATCCGCCGGGCAAAGCATCCTTTATTACCACCCGTAATGTTCAAAAATGGACGCTTTACCCTCGCGGCTTTAACTTCGCTGGCCTGTTTTGTGAGTCAGGGAATTACCTTTATTGCGCTGCCATTTCTGTTTCAGAGCGTGTATGGCTACAGCCCCGTAATGTCGGCGTTACTTTTTACGCCATGGCCGATCGGCATTGTGTTGATAGCGACTCATGCGGGCCGGTGGGCCGACACATTTTCAGCGCCTCTGATTTCTACCGTTGGGTTAGCGCTTTTTGTGGTGGGTTTGATTTTGCTGGCCACGCTACCCGCCAGCCCTGCGGCATGGGATATCTGTTTACGTAGCCTGTGGTGCGGCATCGGATTTGGTTGTTTCCAGAGCCCTAACAACCGGGAGATGCTTTCTAACGTATCCCGCGACTATGCCAGCTACGCATCAGGGGTATTGTCTATCGTGCGGACGTTCGGTCAATGTCTCGGCGCTGCTGTCATGGGGGTGCTGTTGGCAATAAATGAACTGCAGGCTGTCCATTATGCTCTGTGGATTGCTGTCGTCGCTTCTGCGGCATCAGTGGTGTTAAGCGTGAGCCGGTTACGTAAAACAGGCCTGGCGGCAGCCTGAACTTGCGTGCTTGTGTCATTCAATCGGGAGGAGGGCATATACCTGCATCATTTTCTTGCGGAACTATTACTGGGGCAAACCCACACAATATCGGTTAATGAGTTTCCAGGAAAAAAGGAGGTCATAATGCAAGTAAATCGCTCAACTCCATTAACGCACCACGCTCAAGCTGAAGCTGGTCAGCCGTCATCTCAAGAAAGCGTCTCCCTGAAAGGGCCTTTAAGCGGCCTGCACGCTGGCGCTCCAGCTATGCGGGGTTCTGAGGCTCCTGAAAACCTGAAAAAAGGATTACTGGGGATGGGGCAGGCTGCACTTTTAAAAGGCAAAAACACCAGGATGGAAACAGGAGGGTGTGGTCCCTGTATTGGCGTGGGAATTACTTACCGATCAAACAACGGAGAAGTCAGTGGGTTACTTGCCCATCTTCAGCCCGAGGCCGACATCAGTGATTTTGCCCGTAATGTTCGGCATGCCTTTGATGACCACTTTGAGTCTGAAATGAAACTGACTCTTACCACCACGCTTGATGAAGATAAAAACGTCGCGAGTGACCAGCAGCTGAGACTGGAAAAGCTTCAAAATAGTCTCAAATCCCAGTATGACTTTCTTGATCTTGATGACGAGAACATACATGTATCCACATCCCATTCATCACTTTCTGTAGATATAGCTAAACAGGAAGTCAATCTCGGGCAAGATACAGATAAAAATTTCAGTAAGGATGACATGGACTATATGCAACATCACATGCTTAACGACAGCAGTTCATTGCGTTACTTTAGCTAGATTGTCGTGGTCAGGTAACACTGACCACTGTTTTACAGGCGACGACATTAGCAAAATCTCCATTTGCTGCAGAACAATAGTGGATGTCCGCTCCTTGCTCAAAGCAGACCTTCAGCTCAGTCAGCTTCGTGCCAGAGCAGACATTCATATACAGGCTGTTATTGCAGCCGTTGAATTTCTCGCGCACCTGCGGGCGTAAGTCAGCGACGCTGAGGATTATTTTCAGAAAGACCCGCCTGATAGCGGGTCTGTGAAGCGCTTATTTTAGGTGCATAAGCAGGTGCAGAAGAGGTTTGATCACCCGTTACGCGGAGGCTGTTGATAAACCCTTTGCCGCTTTACGAGGTAACAGACGGGAAACAAAAAGCCCCGCAACCTGTCCGGCCGCAGCAAGGTAAAAAGCCAGCTGTAAGGCATTCTCAAGACTGCTCACAGAGGTTTCCCGTTGCAGGCTCTCACTCCCGCTACCGGATAGCGCTATCAGCACAGCTATACCAATCGCATTACCCACATTCAGCGTTGTAGAAGCCATACCTGAAGCGATCCCCTGCTCGTTATGCGGAACGCCTGAGCCTGAAGCTATCCACATTGCCGTCCATACAATACCTTGTCCTGCTCCTGAAATGACCAGCCCCGGCATTATGTTCGCATAAGATGCACCAGAAAATGCTGCCGGTGCCAGAGCCAGCGTACCGGTAATCCCCATTAAAAAACCAATAAGTAATGTTGTGCGCACCGGCAGACGGTTTGCGAGCCGGGCACCGAGCTGCGTTCCGGCAAAGATTGCCAGCGAAGGAATAATAAAGGCCAGACCCGTCTGTAAAGCGCTGTACCCCATAACACTCTGAAACAGAATCGTCAGGAAATAAGGCAGAGCGCCGAATGTCCCCATATAAATGGACGTCATCGCCATGCCTGTAACCAGACTGCGGTTTCTGAATAACCGTAACGGCATCAGTGGATCCTGGCTACGAGCCTCAATAGTGACAAACAGCAGCAGAGATATAGCGGCCAGACTCAGAGAGAAAAGAATATGTCCTGACTGCCAGCCATCTTCAGGCCCCTGAACCAGAGCGTATACCAGCAGGGTGGCGCCCACCGTCACCGTTACCGCACCTGGAAAATCAAAACTGCGGCGCGTCTTCCTGAGGCTGTCTTTCGGTAAGACATAAAAAGCCGCACAAATCGCGATGGCTGACAGTAAAACGTTGACGAAAAATACTGACGGCCAGCCATACGCACTGGTAAGTACTCCTCCGGCAAGCGATCCCAGGGTGAGACCACTTGCGCCTGCGCCGCCCCAGACAGCCAGAGCCCGGTTTCGTGCAGGTCCTTCCTCAAACAGTCGGTTTATAAGTGACAGCGTGGACGGAAAAAGTAATGCAGCGCCTATGCCTTGCAGGGCTCGCGCAATGACGATAACGCCAGGCTCCCACGCTAAACCACCTGCAAGCGAAGAAAAGGCATATAGCCATAATGCGCAAATAAATACGCGACGTTGCCCCAGCAGATCGGCAGCCCGCCCGCCGAAAAGTAAAAAACCTCCGCAACATACCGTATAGGCACTCACGACCCACTGCAGAGTCTGCTCAGAAAACCCCAGTCCGGCACCAATTTCCGGCAGCGCCACAAATACAATATTTATATCCAGCGAGTAAATGAGCTGGGCGAACGCCAGTAGCGCAAGGCTCCAGTGTTGTAAACGTCGGGCACCTGAATCCATTGTGGATGTGGGCATAGAACAATCTCCGTATAATTTTAAGAAAACCAATGTACGAGTACATACGTACATTTAATGTATGTATGTACTCGTACATTAGTCAACTGATAAAACTTAAAGTAGGATAGGGAGATGTTAACTCCCTTATGGAAAAACGGATGCTTGCAAACCACCCTGACAGAGAACAACTTCGTCTTGAGAACGTGCTGGCCGCTTTGGGAAATCCATTACGCCTGACAGTGGTACGTGTGCTTGCTGGTGGCGGCGAACATGCGTGTAGCGCGGTGCTGAGTGGTATTCCCAAATCGACGCTGACTCACCACTGGCGTGTATTGCGCGACAGTGGTGTGATCTGGCAGCGCCCCTTCGGGCGAGAAAACTTATTGTCGCTACGTCGGGAAGATCTCGATGCGCGCTTTCCCGGTCTCCTTGATGTCCTGTTGGGCGCAGTTAACAATGATGCTCTCACAAAAGAGTCGACCGCAAAAAATCTGCCGCAGCCATCTTCAAAATAGGGTGCGGATGCAAGACTGAAAGAGAATCACATTACGAATTCGATATTCCTACAATCCGCTTTCCGCTCAGAGCTGCTGGCTGATAAAGATGACTTCGCCGCCTTTCGCAGCTTTATTACGGGCAGACGTGGTTGCTCGTCAGAAGATAGTCGGAGAGCCTTGAGGTCCGCTTCGTGCCAGAAGCGGACTTTGCAGGCATCACTGTGTTAATTAGAGGATAACAGGTCATTAGATGTGGACTTCATTGACTGGGTTCCATCAATTCAAGCGTCTGACCATCAGGGCTTTGTAAATATATTACTCTGGTTCCCTGCATGGGGCCTGACAACACTGTCTGAGGTTTACCCGGCGTCTTCCAGCCATACTCCGATACTTTGCTCAAGAGCGTATCGAGATCCTCAACTGTAAAAGCAAGGTGAGCGTAGCCTGGGATATAGGGTGCTGAAGGTTCTTCTGGCTGCTCAATGTTATTGTATTGTAGTAATTCAATCTTAATATCAGCCAGTTCAAGCAAAGCCATTTGTACATCAGCTCCCCTTGCTCCTGTGACTTCATCGATTATAGGTCCAGACAATTTTCCTTCGCGTAATAACTTACCCCCGAGGATCTGAGTCCAGAAGAATAATGAGTCTTCAATATTTTTAACTGAAAAACCAACGTGATTAGCACTTAAGATCATGCGATTACCTGCTGAGTTTTGAAAAATGAGCATCCAACTATCTGAAATTCCTGTATTTCATTCAATGTACTGGCTAAAGCGTAAAAGATAACCATCGGGGTCCTGCACGAGGAACTCTCTCTGGCAGGCGGACGTTTCTCCGGTACTGTAATGGCTATCGTGGAGATCCCGATAAAGCGTTACGCCATGTGCATGCACCCGGGCGAGGATCTGTTCAATATCGTCCACTTCTATCTGAAAATTAATGCCCCGTCCAAATGGCCTGGTGAGTTCGCCCGTATTCCAGCCGCCCGGATGATACTGCTCAAGCATCAGTTGTGCTTCACCCAGAGAGATATAAGCAAAATCAGGATCTTTGCGCTTTATCATGATGTTAAAGCCAAGCACGTCTGCATAGAAGTGCAGGGAGGCTGTAAAGTCCGTTACAGTTAGTTCTGGAACCATTCGGTTCCAGAAGATTTCATTCTTATCAATCAACTTTGCTTATCCTTTATTAACAGACCTAACATCCGGCAGACCTTCTCAATCCTGCGCGTGCATGCTTATTCCTTTTTCGGCTTTGCTAATACCATATATTCATAAATGTTTTTATAATTATTTTATTTATCAACGGGTTAATAAGTAGTTAACGCTGCAAGCGATGCGAATTATTCCGCCGTTATGCCTTAAAAGTATCAAAATTGTTGATATATCTTTAATTCATATTTTCTAACGATATGATGTCGGAGAACTCTGAATAGTGAGAACGTATCTTATTAACAATCCCCGACCACAAAAGGAAAACGAGATTATGGACGATTTCGCAGTTCGTAGCGCAGGTGGAAAGCTCGCGCTATGGGTCTTCTGGATTTTCTGCCTCTATTTTGGCTGGTCTCTGGCGAGCAATCTCTGGCTTGCCGGCCCGGCTGATATCGTCTCAGGCTTCGCCAGCGGCGCGGCGCGATCTGTCGAAAGCGGGTTAAACACGGTGTCTGGCATCGTTGCATTAAGTGCGGTAGGTGCGATACTGGGCGCCATTGCCTGGTATACACGTCCACGTGATATGCAAGCGTGACGTCAGGGCTCCACCGTTTCACAGGATGATGCATGTCTCTCTTCGACTGGCAGCAGCGCTTTGACAGCTGGATGACGCAGCACTTTACCCACGCCGATGCCGCTCACGATCTCGCGCACTTTCGCCGCGTATGGCAAACGGCGCAAACCTTGATGGAAGGCGAACAGGCTGACGCGCTGGTGGTGCTTACCGCCTGCTACTTCCACGACATTGTCAGCTTTGCCAAAAATCATCCGCTGCGTCACACCTCGTCGCAGCGGGCGGCAGAAAAAGCCGCCGCGATCCTTACTACCGACTTTCCTGACTTTCCTGAAACCGCCATTCCTGCGGTGCGCCACGCCATTGAGGCGCACAGCTTCAGCGCCGCCATTACGCCACAAACCCCTGAAGCTAAAATCGTGCAGGATGCCGACCGGCTGGAGTCCCTTGGCGCGATTGGTCTGGCACGGGTCTTCGCCGTCTCCGGCAGCATGGGGGGCGCGCTGTTTGACGGCGACGATCCTTTTGCTGCCCGCCGCGAACTGGACGACAAACGCTTTGCCCTCGACCACTTTCGCTGCAAGCTGCTAAAGCTGCCTGCGACCATGCAGACCGCCAAAGGCCGCGCACTGGCCGAGCATAACGCCGATTTCCTGGTACACTTTATGGCAAAACTGAGCGCCGAACTGCAGGGCGATTTTCAGCGTCTTGATGACGAGGTGCTGCGCCGCTACAGCGCGCGCCCATCCTGAGGAGAGGGAACGATGGCAGATGTGCATGACAAAGCGACGCGCAGCAAGAATATGCGCGCCATCGCCACGCGCGATACCGCCATTGAGAAACGGCTGGCCGGTTGCCTGGAGGCGCTGGGGCTGGACTTTCGCGTGCAGGACGCCACTCTGCCCGGACGCCCCGATTTTATCGTTGATGCCTACCGCTGCGTTATCTTCACCCACGGCTGTTTCTGGCACCATCACAACTGCTATCTGTTTAAAGTCCCCGCCACGCGTACCGATTTCTGGTTAGAGAAGATTGGCAAAAACGTGGCGCGCGACGCCCGCGACTGCGCACTGCTGCTGGAGCAGGGCTGGCGGGTGTTAGTCGTCTGGGAGTGTGCGCTGCGCGGAAAACTGAAACTCAGCGACGACGCGCTCAGTGTTCGTCTGGAGGAGTGGATCTGCGAGGGGCAACAGACCGCACAGATCGACACCCAGGGAATTCATGGCGCGTTTTAATTTGCCATAGCGAAAATAACTTCTCGGGTAAGTAAGGATGAGTGAGGCCCTGATTCCTGATAAGGAAATTAAAATAAACTCTCTAATTCATTAATTACTGCCGTAAAAAAGCAACGCTCTTTTGTTGCTTATAAACACTGAAGCCCATCACTGCTTAATTATTAGGTTGAATCAACCCCGTGTTTTGTTGTGTGGGACGCACGCCATCTGACTCGCTTTTATTAAAACCAACACATGTTGTATTTACTGATGATCAACAGGGTTGTTGTCGTCTGAATAAGACGGCCCCCAATAGATTGAAATAGATCACTCTTTTTATTGTGGAGGTTTTATGTCATCTCACGAGGCTTTATCTAAAACAGTTCATATCCTCTTTACTGATGATGAAAAGGCATCTTTTTCGTCTGCAGTAAAAAAGACTGAAGATGGTGAGGCGTTATTCTGCGAGGAGATGATTGACGTTGCGATAGATATTCCGCCGCGGGATCTGCATGGGGTGAGCAGCGAATGCTTATCGCGGCAAACAGAAGAGGCACAACACCTGAAAGCGCGCCTTCTTGAGACCCTGAGCCGCAAGATGCCGCACCTCATCGAAAACCGACATCGGGGATACAACAGGCATGAGCCTGATGCGGCCGACATTCAGCGGATACAGGAAAAGCTACGGGCCGTTCAGAGTACAACTGTGCCGGAGAGGCTTCTCGCCCCCGCTCACCATTTTCTCGACACCCTGTTATTGCTGCAACAAAGCCACCATCCCGCCGCGAATGAAATAGACCCTTACGCCTTCGATTTAATGTACGCGATCTCCGATGCGCTGGATGCTGTCACCGCCGCCGAAAAAGTCGAGCATCTGGAGTGGGACGCGCAGGTTGCCGCAACGGCGGATGCGTATCGACATAACTTGATCGCTGCACTCCCACAGGAACTCACCCAGCCTCAACAGGCTGAGGATTTACTTCTGTCCGCAAGCAATGCGTCATGTGTGGAGTATCAGCGATTCGCTCAGCTTAAACAGTCGCTTATGGCTGAAACCCGGCTGACCCGTCAGCGTCTGGCAGAATACCTGCAACAGCAGGCCAACGTCATACAGAGTAATGCCCGTGATGCGCGGCTATTCGCGATGAAGATGTTACTCAGGCAAGGGGATCGAGCGGCGTTGGGGAGTGCTGAGCAACTGGCAGACTGGATGCAGGAGTATCTGGTCTTCGCGTACCCGATGCCCGGCGTTGATGGTGCGCTGCAAGGCAATCCGCAGGTCAGCGAGCGCAAAGCAGGGGAGGATCATGAGCCCGATGATATCCGGCTGGTTCGTCATATTCTGCACATTGGCAAGATGTTTGGAAGCCTCGCTGCGAGGCTGAAGCAGGTGCAAAAGCGTGTCGCGCCTGACGATGAGAAAAAAGCGGCGGATAAACTGTGGCATCGCGCCGGGTGGCGGGTCAGAAATCTAACCCAACTTGCAAAGCAGGCCGGCGCTGGCCCGCACAATACCCTTACCAGAGTGAGCGCAAGGGAAAAGCCTTTGCGTCAGCCACCCTACAGCGAAGTTCTCAACCGTGCGGTAAGAGATAGCGCATTGCTTCTGCTTGACGCAATTCAACAGACAGAACGGCGAATCAAACAGATCCCTGCCGCCGCAGGGAGAGTGGCAGACGCAGTTGAGCAGTATCTGCAAATGATCGAATCTCGCGCGGGTGATGAGGTGTTACCGGTGCTCAATCATCTGCTCACTCAAGAGGTGGAGGCTGATGCAACGCGCTGGCACTCTGTCGCACATCACGCGCAGCAGCAGCTGGAAGCGCTTATTGATCCCCTGGCTAAACGCACAGAAGAGGAGTGGGCAGCCTTATTCCGCAGCGCTCATTTTGAAGCGCTTCGCGATGCGGGCAGAGGAGAAGAGATCGAAAAACTCGATAAAATCCTCCGTCAAACCGCAGAGGAGCTAAGCCAGCTGGCGCTGCAAATGCAGAGCGCAGTGGTTCGCCTGGCGAAACGCGGTCACAGCGGCAGGATTGAACTTAATCACCATATTGCGCAGTGGTTAG
The DNA here is from genome assembly GCF_034044935.1 of Kosakonia sp. CFBP8986. Taxonomy (NCBI): domain Bacteria; kingdom Pseudomonadati; phylum Pseudomonadota; class Gammaproteobacteria; order Enterobacterales; family Enterobacteriaceae; genus Kosakonia; species Kosakonia sp. CFBP8986. The sequence goes on from NZ_JAXCXB010000002.1 coordinate 637,254, forward strand.
TGGCGTTAAAGCGGATGAAAGCAGGGGTCAAAAATAGTGTCGTTGAGATAACGGGCCGCGCGCTGGGCAGTTTCTCGCACAGTGGAATGTTGGTACGCGGCATAAGCGATTGGGCGACAGCGTTACGTCAGGAGTACTTACGTGACGTCCACCCGCAAAACAAAACCGAAGCAGCCATCTTATTTGACCGAACAGTACTGGAACTCATCAACGATAGCCGCAGTCACTGGGCGAAAAAATCCGATCCGCAGGCTGAAGGTTTCATAAGCAGGCTAAAGCTCTCGCTTCAGCTTGCAGCAGAAGTTACCACGGCTTACCCACCCACGCCGGAGGCGATCCTGGCCGGATCCCTTAGCCTGCCGGAGGATCTCCAGCGCTGGGCTAAGAGCAAGGTAATCGGTGGCGCATTGTCAGCGATACTCCGGGAAGGTTTTAGCCTGACAATCGGACCATGTTCTCTACCCGTGCGAGTCGTGCTAAGGGAAGGGCAAACGGGGGTGAATAGTTCTCGTCGCGATCGCATTATCAATAAAGCGTTATCGCCAATCGCGTTTCGTTTAACGATGTCACTGTCACCAACGCGAGATATTAGCGTCGCGGCCGCGCCTCTCTATAAACAGCAGGGTGAGATAACAAAACAGATCGTTTCGTTGCCGCAGGCGCTGGCCTGGACGGCAGGGTTTGTCGGAACGGGGGCAGGGGTTAATACTGCGCTGAGGCGTTGTATTGAGCAGGCACTGGTGCGGGAAGTTGAGAAATTCATGGCCGAAGCGGCTATACAAGGTGAGCTGGCGGCGAAACCCGCAGCACCCTTCGCAGAAGTAGATGAAAAATTACCGTCACGGCGGAAAAAACGCGCAGCCGAGTATCCTCAGGAACCCTCCGCGAAAGATTTTGATCCTGCGCCCGAACGGGAAACGGCACCTGATTTACAGCATGAGAGTGAAGTAAAAGAGGAGCCGGGTAATAAAGGTGCAACGGCTGCTTTATTATCTGATGTCAGGGGCTGGAACGTACGGGGCGCTTATAATCTTGCCCTCACTGGCGTACCCCGTGAGGGAGGTATTTACCATGCTGACGATGGGCATTTATATATTTATCTTGCCAGCCGCTTCTGGCCCTGCAAGAAATTGAGTGCCGATCTATACGGCGTGTTTGTTAGCGCGTGGGGTATGAAAAAAGTCGTAATTATCAGTGATGTTAATGGTCATTGGGATTACGCAGATCAGACCGATGTTGAAAAGTTTAACGCCTTTTTAGCTATCCAAAAAAACATTGCAGAATCTAATCTGGAATCTGCAGCGAAAAAAATAATTGATGCGTCTCTTTCTGCGGATAACTTTATCTCCTGGGGTGACTTAATTAAACGGATAATTAATATCATTAACAGGGAGTTTTATAATGTTTATTTGCATCCAGAGAATGAAAAACTTATCGCAATTATGATGCTCAGAAAATTGATTCTCGATACCCAGAGTGTGGCGGACGGGATCCTTAAAGGCAGAGCATATGAGAGCACGAATTTATTCTGGAATCAGCAGTTGCTGTCTCACTATTGGGAAGCATTCAATGTTGATATTACCGATATCAGTATATTAGCCACCGCGCGCTATGCGCGCATCCTCGCCGATGACGCGCTGGCTAAATATAATAAGCTTAATAAGAAATTCTTCGAGAAAGAAAAGAAACGATTGGCGAAAATTAACGCTAGCATCGCTGACTTGAAAAATAAAATATGGGAGGCGGAAAACAATCCTCGAGAATATATTAGCGCCTCTCTTGCTATGGCTTTCTATGTAAGATATAGCCAAGATTTTACCACCGAGTTGAAGAAAAAAGAGGGTGAAAGAAGCGTTGTTCAATCCATCGTTAACAGAGTGCAGAAAAAAAGAGATAGCTACAGACAACTTATTCAGGCGTATAAGGAAAAATACCAGCGATATGAAGAGGGAATGGCGCTTGGCGATAAAGCTTTTACCCAACGCCTGAGATTGCAGCATGATACATCAGATATTATTACCGCCGCAAAAGAAGCCGTGGCAGAGTTGGCGCTGAAGGAGGTTAAACTCCGACAAAGCCTTCGCTTCGGTGACGGCGAATGGGATAGCGAACAGATTGATACGCTTCGTATCGCCCGGGCAACCGTAAGAACAATACTGGTGCAACAACAAACATATATCGATTTGGTCGAAACTCTGGAAACGATAAATATTACAATACCCGCCGCCAGGGAGAGTTATGCTGATATTGTTTGGGCGAACAACGTTACTGATGAGATATACCCGAAAATCTTTGCCGGGGAAGAAAACGCTGCAGCACGCGATCTTCTTCCCGCTATGCTGCACTGGTTGCAGAAGAATAAAAAGAGTGTTTCACATCTAAAAAATCTTCGTGCGCAGGAGATCATTGATACTTATGCAAAAAGCCGTCATGAACTAAACCCCTTAATGATTGAAAAAGATATTCCAGAAGGATACACCTCCTTATCTGCAATGTTGGGTAGAGAATATTTTTCGAGTAAATGGTATTACAACCAGCAATTTATTGAGTACAAAAGAAAGTACAGCAGTTATGAAGCAAGCGAGCGGGTTAAGGAGTTGCTGATTGTTTCAGGTCTTTCGGTCGATGAAATTACAGCACCTGTTAAAAAAAGCATCCGGCTCGATGTCAGAAAGAAAAATAATGTCAAAAATGTTCATGCCGGAGAGCTGTTATTTATTCAACTTAAAGACAACAATTGGGTCTTTTTTTCCATTTTTCCAAATGCAACCTTTAGTCGACGCTTTACTGAAGCGCAAATGCACAGCAACCCGTGGCTGAACGCCATTGCCAATCTTGTGCCCCAGAGAGTTCATAGCCATGGGCTGGAGAGTGTATTTACCGAGGCCTTTTTTAAAAAGCAGTTCGGTCATGCAAATGAAAAAATTTATTGGGATGGCACGCGACGTGCAGCGAAAGAAAAAGAGGCCTTTATCAATAACATCCTTTATAAGAATGAGGGTGAAACGGAATATCCTAATCCCTTTGCACACGCTCACTTTGGTGGCACCGAGTACAGTGTTTATAAACATGAGGAGCAATTACACCATAGTCTTGTCGTTACGCTGAACATCAGTATGAAAAATGCACTCGATCGTTCGGCCAATAAACTTAAATCCGATCTTTATAAGCCATCTGCGCTGCATCGTATTGCATGTATTTTCATCCCATTTTATTCCGATATATACGGATCTGTGACTGATGGTGAATATCAACCCGATGGTTTTGCCCTCATTGCCGATATTTTTGCGGTAGTGTGTGTTGCGGCGCAGTTAGGGGCAAAAATAGGCGCGCTGATAAATAATGCGAAAGGGATCGCAACTATCGCACGCGAAGGGGTCGCGAGAGGTTTAACAGGTAAAAGCTTGTATAAATATATGATTCGTGAGATGGGGGAACAGGGGGTTATCAACGCTATTGAATTGGGAAAAATAAGTGCCAGCGCGATATTCGATTTAGTTGATGCATTAATGCTACGCGATCTCTCCAGCTATATCATGTCTAAAATTCGCGCTGACATGATCTTTCATAATATTGTTCCTGGAAAATCAGTCGCTGCAACAGTGGGTAAAGAGTTTATTCGTCTGGATGTAACGTTAAAAGATATGCATAAGCAGACTTTGCGCGGCGGTGAGGTTTATGTAAGCATCTCTCCTAAAACCAGGTTGCGCGTTTATTATATAGAAACTGCAAACGGTATCGCTGAAGTGCGTTGGAGCCCGACAACTAAAGCATGGCGTACTGTTGATCCCAAAGACCCATCAAATCCCGGTCAGATTATGCATCCTGAAAAGAACAAATGGGTCGTTACCTCAGTTGCGAAAGGTACCAGTATTCAACCTGAGATGGGTATACAGAGGTTACGTACTAATTTACCTGATGAAAAAATCCCCTTTAATACCCAGCATGCAAAAGAAACCGAAGGGGTGGATGCGCAGGCTTTACTTGAGGAGCTTTACAGACGTAATTCAATCAAACTCGCGATGACTAATCCTTCAGAACGAAGCAAATATGTAATGGCTTCAGTCGGAAATTACATGATCGAAAAAGGCTTCGAAAACATCCGCTATCGCGGTATGGCTGTTTTTGTAGACTCTGTGGATCAAATGCCGGCAAACCACTTTGTCGTTATCGGTGCTAAAAATAATCGCGACTATGTTTTTGATCTCTCGGCGGGAGCGTTCTCCAGAAAATATGATGAATTCAATGGTCCTGTTATTCTTCCTGAAGAGTTGTGGGCGCAAAAATATGCAAACATCAACGGTGCCAGCCTGATTAAATACGCTGATTATAAATCTCGCGTAAAAGCAGATGAGATATTTGGTGCTTACAGTGAATATACCCACCATGGGCCTCAGGCTGTTATTCCCAATGCGAAAGTGCTCAGGCGCCCTGAATGGTATTACCCCGATTCGGTAGCGGCAGATAACAGTGCTGAGGTAGTGACAACTGCGGCGCTCTGGCACGGTGCAGGAAATGAACTCATGTCATCGGTGCGCCGTAGCCAGAGGAGAACGGTTACCACTGACAATGCTGCAGATTACGCTGTAGATCTGCTCGAAAACAGTGAATTACTGAATAAAGAAACGGCGAATTTACTGCGCCAGTGCATAAAGCATGTCGAAGAGGGAGGAAAGGCGATTACCGAAGCCACGGGCTTACTCGACACGCCACGGCTGATTACCTCTCAGGACGATCTGCTGTGCGTGGATAAAGGGGAAATGCTGTTCTTCTTCAGGACGAATGCAGCGGTGCAGGCCACTTCGACACATCCTGTTCACGTTATGGTCAGCGTCGGTAACGGGCGTTTTGCCGGCATAAATAACAGCACTCTTGATCAGGCGCTCAGCAATGACCCCCGCATTCTACTGGCTGAGCAGCTTGGCGGCTTTACAGGCACTCAGGCCAAACGTAATGCAGACGGAGAAAAAATGCAGATCTTTGCGGCCAGGCCGACAGGACTTCTTCTCGCGGACAAACCGGCATTACGCGACTTAGCCAGCACTCTTCCTGCGGGCACGGATAGCATCAGCGGTTTGACCGATTTACTGGCACAGTGCGGTAAATTGTCGCCCGAACAGGCTCAGGGATTAGCGCGAGCGCTTCAGCCAGTGATTAACAATCCGGCTCCTGTTTATGGCCAAATGGGCACCATTGAGGATGTGCTCACTTCACCCCTGCGTATTAAAAAAGAGGCGGAGATGCTAGCTGTGCCGCAGGGACACCTTGTGACCTTTATGCGCATGGGTAAATCCAATGCCGGCCATGTGATGTACAGCCTGGGCAACGGTGAGTTTATTATCATCAACCCTGCAAAGCTTGATGCTTCATTAGCCGATAAAAGTACCATTATTCACGCCAGGGATATCCCTGCTGAAGTATGGCGCTATAACGTGATTTCTGCCGGTGGAATTGCCCTGAAAAAAATGCGCGTGTCGGCGTTACTGGGCGAGGGGGGAGCTTTTTCTGTAGAAGGGAGCACGCTGTCCATTAAAGCCATGGGTGGTCCCGGCGCGGTTAATAGTATGGATGCGCAGGAGCTGGCAGATACTATCCGTGGTTTAGCAAGAAGCGAAAATTTTGCCGTTGATCTATCCCGCATCAGTGAAATTAAATTTTACAGTCACTTTGGTGCATTTGGCAGGCTACCCGTCGGTAAGGCGCTGGCCTGGCTCCTGAATAAAAAGGTGACGGCTTACCCGGTATTTTATAGCCCTAAATTACAGGGCAAAGAGGCTTTACTGTCGGAAGCGAAGAGTTTTTTACCCGAGGATTTATCTGCAGATGAACTCGCTCTACTGGCTAACCAGCAAAGTCGGAGTCATGAATTTTGGCAGCATACACGCTCACTGTTCGGCGACAAAGGTGCAACGGAGAGCGTGGAGATGAGCAGTGACCTTAAAGAACTTTTACTTAAAGTGGCGGATTATGTCCGCGGCAAGATTTCAATAGATGATTTTTTAGATGGTATGCCTAACTTTACTAATGGATTGATGATTATGAAGGTTGGGCTAAACCTTCTGTATAACCATGAAGAGATTGATTTTGACGGATACGTTTCACTGAGTTGTGATGTATTAGGCGCAAGCCGGTTCGGCGTGGAGCTAATAATACAATTTATTGACAAGTAGGCTGCTCACGGGATTACAGAATGGTTGTCGTGAAGGCAGGAAGTATTACCCTCTTTTAGCCCGGTAATACTTCCTTTTTTATGGCGACGATGAGAAGGGGGTTATTTCTCAATCTCGCAGCGCTTAACTACCGGGGGCGCAGGCAGAAGATACTTTCCAAGGGTAACCAGCACCACTGCAAAAATAATCACCCCCAGTGCCAGCCACTCGATTGTGGAGAGATGTTCACCCGCAAAGGTGGTGCCGAGCAGCACCGCGACCACCGGGTTGACGTAGGCATAACTGGTGGCAACGGCGGGCGTGACGTTGCGGATCAGGTACATGTAGGCATTGATGGCGATAATTGAGCCGAACAGCGCCAGATAGCCGACGGCGAAGAAGCCCTCAATGGGCGGCACGGCGGTCAGACGCTCGCCGCTGAGCGCGGAGGCCGCGAGCAGTACGATCCCGGCGGCCAGCATCTCAATTGCACCAGCCATCATGCCGACCGGCAGTTCAATGCGCGATCCGTAGACGGAGCCAAACGCCCAACTGAGCGAGCCAATCAAAATCAGCCCGGCACCCCACGGATTGCCGCTCAAGTTGCCGCCGCTGTTAAGCAGCACGATGCCAACCAGGCCAATGGCGATGCCCAGCCACTCCAGCTTGCGCGTGGCAATACCAAAAAAGCGGCTAAAGCAGAGGGTGAAGAGCGGCACCGTCGCCACCACCACCGCCGCGATGCCGGACGGGACATTCTGGTGTTCGGCAACGGTCACAAAACCATTGCCGACCGCCAGCAGCAGCACGCCAATCAACGCCGCGTTAAGCATTGGGCGCAGCGGTGGCAGCTTGTTGCCGGTCAGCAGCAGCACTACGGTTAACAGCGTGCCGGCGCAGAAAAAGCGCGTCCCGGCCAGCATAAACGGCGGCCAGCTCTCAACGCCGATGCGGATAACAAAATATGTGGAACCCCAGATAATGTAGAGCGCAAAAAGCGCGCCAATCAGCGGTAAAACCTGCCTGAAACGCATAACCCACCACGGGAAAGGATAAGAGGCTTATAGTTAACGATAAAAGTATTTCTATGGCGAGGGGTTAATCACACCTCTGGTGTTAAATATTTGTTGACATTATGTTCGCTCATTCACCAAGGTTATTTTCGCCTGCTATCTTTTACCGCATACTGTTACGCGTTCAACACTCGCTGGGCGGTTTGCGCAGCTTAATTAAAAAGGAAGACATTTTGGCAGGAAGTAGTCTATTAACCCTTCTCGATGATATCGCCACCTTGCTGGATGACATTTCGGTAATGGGAAAACTGGCGGCGAAGAAGACCGCGGGCGTGCTGGGGGACGATCTCTCTCTTAACGCACAACAGGTTACCGGTGTGCGCGCTAATCGTGAGTTGCCGGTCGTCTGGGGCGTGGCGCGCGGCTCACTGCTCAATAAAGTGATCCTGGTGCCGCTGGCGCTGCTGATCAGCGCCTTTATACCGTGGGCCATCACGCCATTACTGATGCTGGGCGGGGCCTATTTATGTTTCGAAGGGGTAGAGAAAGTGCTGCATACCTTCGAAGCGAGAAAACATAAAGAGAGCCCGGAAGCGCGGCAGCAGCGGCTGGAAGCGCTGGCGGCGCAAAACCCGCAGCAGTTTGAAAAAGATAAAATTAAAGGTGCCGTGCGCACTGACTTTATCCTCTCGGCGGAAATCGTCGCCATCACGCTGGGGATTGTTGCGGAAGCGCCGCTGCTCAACCAGGTGCTGATCCTCTCCGGTATTGCGCTTTTGGTCACTATCGGTGTTTATGGCCTGGTGGGGATTATCGTCAAGCTGGATGATATGGGCTACTGGCTGGTGGAGAAGAGGAGCGTGCTGGCGCAGGGGCTGGGCAAAGGGCTGCTGTTTGTCGCGCCGTGGCTGATGAAGATCCTGTCGGTGGTGGGCACGCTGGCGATGTTCCTTGTCGGCGGCGGCATTGTGGTTCACGGTATTCCGGCGCTGCACCACGCGATTGAGCACTTCGCCAGCACGCAAAATGCGCTGGTGCAGGCAGTGGTGCCGATGGCGGCGAATCTGGTTATCGGTTTTGCTATCGGCGCGGTGGTCATCGCGGTAGTAAATGGCATCAACCGTCTGCGTGGCGCAAAATAAGCCGGTCCTGTTACGCAAAACATAAAAACTTCGTCTATGGTGAAAACGTTTCACTCTGATTCAGGAGGCAGGTATGGTCTTTGTGGTCAGTGATGAGGTTCAGGCTAAAAAGGGTGGTCCGCGCATGATTGTCACCGGTTACGCCAGCGGTATGGTGGAGTGTCGGTGGTATGACGGCTATGGGGTCAAACGGGAAGCCTTTCGTGAAGATGAGCTAATGCCCGGCGAAGGGCAGCGCATTCACGAAGAAGCATAACCAACCAAACGCCCGGCTCTGCTGGGCGTTTTTCTTGGCAACCGGCGCGCGACAAAAGCAGTTAACCAGACTTTTCAGGGAGCCTCTGTGCGCCACTCCACCTTTAATCATCTGCCCGGACAAAGTAACAACGCCGGACGCTATTTCGATCCCACCTGGGTGGTTAACCTCTGTTTTGTGATCGTGATGGTCTGCTCGACCGTGCTCACCTGGCGCGAAGTGCTGGTGCTGGAGAACGCGTATGCCACGAGCCAGCGTAGCGCGCTGGAGAATGTCAGCAATGCGCTGGATATGCAGATGCAGGTCGGCGTTGAACGGCTGCTCTTTTTCCGCCACACCATGGAGGCGGCGCTGCAAACGCCGCTCGATCTTAATGTCCTGCGAAAGCGCCACGGGGAGTTTGACAGCAAACGCGTGTTGCCGCAGTGGCAGATCGGTCGCGATAACCAGCGCACGCTGCCGGTATATGGCGTCTCGGACTACTTTGTTGAACAAACGGCGCTGCTGACCCGCGACAACCCGAACCTGCACAATGAACTGACCGCAGCGATGGAGCTGGGCTACCTGTTTCGTCTTTCAACTCATGCGCAGATGCTACCGCGTCGCGCCTGGTATATCTCCCGCGCCGGATTCTTCATTACTACGGATACTCAGGCCAGCGAAGAGACCATTGTGCCTACCTATTACCGTCTGCTGATGCGGCCGTGGTTTATCGGCCAGCAGAGGCAGGAGAACCACGGACGTGGCGTACGCTGGTTCAGCGACCTGACGCCGGGCAGTGAGCATCATGGCGATGTCACGGCCAGCGTACCGCTCGATTATCAGGGTAACTGGCTGGGGGCGCTGGGAGTCAGTTTCTCCGTTGATGCCATTCACGCGCTGCTGATGCACGCCAGTCCCGGTGGCGAAAGCGATGAGAAGGGCAACTATCTGCTCTATGACAGCCACTTTAAGCTACTCACTACCACCTCGCACGACGGCAACGTGAAGCCCGCCTTTAATCCTGAAGAGCGCGCGCGGCTCAGTGCGGAGATGGCGAAAGATACCGTGGGCGGCCTGCGCCTCGGCGCACGCTACATCAGCTGGCAAAAACTGAAACATTTCGATGGCGTGCTGGTGCGTATCCACACCTTGCGCGAAGGGATCACCGGCGATTTTGGCCGTATCAGCATTGCGATGGCCATTCTGTGGCTGCTGTTTATGACCATGCTGCTGGTGGCCTGGGGGGTGATTCGCCGGATGGTGAAGAATATGTACGCCATGCAGAATACGTTGCAGTGGCAGGCCTGGTACGATCCGTTAACCAGGCTCTGTAATCGCGGCGTGCTGTTTGAGCGGGCAAAAATCCTCTCACAACAGGCGCGCACGCAAAAGCAGCCCTTCGCGGTGATCCAGCTCGATCTCGATCACTTCAAAGAGGTTAATGACCGCTTTGGTCACCAGGCCGGGGATTTGGTGCTGTCGCATACCGCCGGGTTAATCAGCAGTAGCCTTGACGATAAGCAGGTTGCCGGGCGCGTGGGCGGCGAGGAGTTCTGTATTCTTCTGCCGGGCTGCACGCGGGCTGAGGCCGCCGCGATAGGCGAGCGTATTCGCCTGCGTATCGCCAGTAAGGAGATCCTCATCCATAAGCATACGACCATTCGCATTAGCGCATCGCTGGGGGTTAGCGATGCGCTGGAAGAGGGAAACTACGATTTTGAACACCTGCAATCCGTTGCCGACCGGCGTCTCTACCGGGCGAAGCATCAGGGGCGTAATCAGGTTTGCGCTGACGATGAGAGGCCGAACAGCTGATTAAGCCCCTCGCGCCAGCCCGCTGCGCCCTCAAGCTCGGTGTGGTAGACCCGCTCAGGCGTATCGCGGCGCACTGTCACACCTTCACGGTTCAGGCCACGGACGACAATCGCGTAATCGACGCTGTCGAGCAGCGGCGCATCGTTCGGGCCATCACCCAGCCCGACGGTGGTAAAGCTTTTCCCGGTGTAATGGTGATATTGCCGCGTCAGCCAGTTCACCGCCTGATCTTTACCGCCGCGCTCATCCAGCACGTGCCAGAAACGCGCCCCCTGCACGAAACGCAAACCGAGCTGCGATAAAGCATCGTCAAACGCAGCCATTTCGGAATCGCTGTCGCGCCAGATAAGAGTTTCAGAAGCTTCCTGTAACTTTGCCAGCGCCGCCTGGGCAGGCGGCAGGCCGGTCACTTCCGCCAGTACGCTCTCGTCGAGATCGGAAAAGGAGGTAAATTTCCACCCGTGCGTATTACGCAACTCGTTCAGCACGCGGGCAATCTCTTCATGGGGCGCGCCGCTCATCAGACGCGGGTAGTGCTCATCATCATGCCAGGAGTCATCAAGCTGAACTACCGCCCCGTTTTCCGCAATAAACGGCAAACCCTCCAGGCTCAATATCTTTTGCAGGGCAGCCATCTCGGCGGCGGTTTTACTGCTGCATAAAATGACCGGAATACCCTGCTCACGCAGACGGCTCAGCCAGCCTGCGGCGGCCTGCCATTCACCGGTATGGCTATCCATCAGGGTGCCATCCACGTCGGTAAAAATCAGTAACGGATCGTCCAGGCTCGGCATCGTTGGCTCCTTGGAATCAATAGGGCACTGCATACGTTATAAAGGGGAGGGCTCTAGGGCTAAATGCCTGTTTTATCGATATATCTTGTCAGCGCAAATAATAGCCGATAGAGTGGGCTCTACATCAGATTCCCCTGATGTGCGAATTTTGTAAGTGCTTCTTGCGTAAGCAAGTTTCCCCGGTCGTTAACCGGCCGGGGTATTTCTTTAGCGGTTCGCTTCCGTAATGCTGAAGTCATGCACATCCAGCTCAAAGGCTTCTGCCAGCTCCCGCCATGTATGATACTCACGCCCGTCGACGCTGACGCGCTGCCCCTCATCGTCGTCAATGCGCTGGACTTCGCTTTCGCTGATCTCATTAATGGCCGCCAGCAGTGCATCGATATCTACCTGCACGTCACGCTTGGCCGTCTCGTCGTACTCTCTCACCGTTTTCATGCTATCACCTCATGGTTGCGTGCTGAGCTTAAGTATAGACGCCAGAAAAAAGGTGACGCTTATGTCACGGGCTGCCAGCCTGCGCGTTTTGATCTACACTGGCGTAAATGTGACTGGAGGAGTGATTATGAAGGTTAACGATCGGGTTACGGTCAAAACGGACGGAGGTCCACGCCGTCCGGGTGTTGTGCTGGCTGTTGAAGCATTCAATGAAGGTACGATGTACCTGGTTTCTCTTGAAGATTACCCGCTCGGTATCTGGTTCTTTAATGAAAAAGATCACCCGGATGGGGTTTTCGTCGAGCTGGCTGAATAATTTATCGCCCTCCGTTGCGGAGGGTAGATATAAGAATTTTGTCTTACCGCATATTCACAAATATACCGTTAGTAACATTATCTGTTAGCCGCACTACATGATAGATAACTTGTTTATTGTGCGTTTTAATCTTCCTTTTAATATTTCCTTTATGTGACGATACCGTTTTAGCTTTAATATTCATCTGATCGGATATTTGAATAGTATCTTGTCCTGACATCCACATTTTTAACATGCTGGATTCTGTCCGACTCAGTGAAAGTGTTGGCAGATTGATAGTACCGATACTTTTTTTCTCTTTGCTCAAATAATCGCCCAAAATATTGTCCAGCGACTCAGGTTTTATCGATTTTGAGCTAATTAACAAGTTCTTACGGACTAACAGGTACTCATCAAAATGGATATTGGCGATGGCCATAAACACGATAAACAGTGTACGGGGATGCTGATTAATGACCTGCTTTATATGCTGACTGCTGCTTGGATCATGGATAAAGCAGTCTTCATTAATAAACACCACGGAAGGTTGAAATGTGGCGCAAGCTAATTCGAGTTCATCAACAGATTGCACGTCGTTGATATCTCGTTTTTTTACTCCCCGGCTTGTCAGATACCCTGTTAATCCCAACCGGGTATAACTGCATAAATCCATAATAATCGTTGACATGGCATACCCTCACTCAATGCGTAACGATAATTCACCACCCGCCAGAAGCTTCAGAAGCCATACAGGAATATATTACTGAAGTGCATGGGAAGACCTCAGGCGAATCCACTATCCCGTAAAGTTACGTATAATTTGCCAGGAATCATCTTAAAGTAAAGTAAATGTTGCGTTCTGTGAGAATGCTAAAAACAAATAAGCCGCGCCAGGGTTATCCTGGTGACTGTTTTTAAAATTTCACTTTAGGATTATCCTCAGGATGACACTGCAAAGCGGAGGGGTACTATCTCTGCGGCAGTTCGCTGACGATATCTGCCAGCAGATCGAAGATCTCACTGAAGAGACGTTCGCAGAAGGGCGCGATCAGCGGCATCATTGCCGAGATGAGCAGAATACCGACGCTCAATGTGACAGGGAAACCGATAACAAACACCGACAGCTGCGGTGCCATACGGTTCAGCAAACCAAGGGAGAGGTTGATGGTCAGTAACAGGGTAATAATCGGCAGCGCCAGCATTAAGCCATTGATAAAAATCATCCCCGCCGCGCGCGTCAGCGCCAGATACGCATTACTGTTGACCGGGTTACCGCCGATGGGCAGGGTGTGAAAGGTGTCGACCAGCATCGAAATCAGCCACAGATGGCCGTTAAAAGTCATAAACAGCAGCAGTGCCAGCATATCGAGAATGCGCGCCAGCACCGGCATGTTTAGGTGGCTGGTCGGGTCGACAAAGGTGGCAAACGACAACCCCATCTGCAGGCCAATCAGTTCACCGGCGAGACGAATCGTGGCAAAGGCGAACTGCATGGTGAAGCCGAGCGCAATGCCGATCAGAATTTGTTGCATCCCCACCCACAGCGCTGCGGGCGCAAAGATACCGATATCGGGCGTATCCGGCAGCGTCGGGGCGATGACGATGGTAATGACAATTCCCAGACCGACTTTAATGCGGCGGGGAATGCGCGATTCGCTCAGGATCGGCGCGGTCATGATCAGCGCCATCACGCGCAGCAGCGGCCAGAAGTACATACTGATCCAGTGCAGCCACTGGTCGCTGGTGACGTTCAACATAGGCCGGATTACCCGATGATGTAAGGAATGTTGTTGAACAGGGTACGCATGTAATCAAGCAGCAGATTCAGCATCCACGGCCCGGCTACTACGATGGTGACAAACACGGCGATGATCTTCGGAATAAACGACAGTGTCATTTCGTTGATCTGCGTTGCCGCCTGCAAAATGCTGATCACCAGACCCGTGATCAGGGCAATCAGCAGCAGCGGAGAGGCGAGGGCAAGGGCGACTTTCATCGCCTCGGTGCCCATCATCATGACCGATTCGGGTGTCATTGCCGCTCCTAACTGTAAAAGCTTTGCGCCAGCGAACCGACCAGCAACTGCCAGCCATCCACCAGTACAAACAGCATTAATTTAAACGGCAGCGCAATGGTCGCGGGCGGTACCATCATCATCCCCAGTGCCATCAGCACGCTTGCGATCACCAGGTCGATAATCAAAAACGGAATAAAGATGGTAAAGCCAATCTGGAATGCGGTCTTCAGCTCGCTGGTGACGTATGCCGGCAGCAGGATACGCATCGGTACCGCTTCCGGGCCTTCGATCGGCGCGCTGTTAGCGAGACGGGCAAAGAGGGCCAGGTCAGCCTGACGGGTCTGGCGCAGCATAAACTCGCGCAGCGGTTGGGCACCACGCTCCAGCGCGACATCCACAGAGATTTTGTTCTCGCTGAACGGCTGATAGGCGTCGGCGTAAATCTTATCGATCACCGGCGACATAATAAAAAATGTCAGAAACAGCGCAAGCCCGAGCAGCACCTGGTTCGGCGGCGCGGAGGGCGTGCCGAGGGCGTTACGCAGCAGGCCAAACACGATGATGATGCGGGTAAAACTGGTCATCATCAGCAGAATGGCGGGCAGGAAGGTGAGCGAGGTGATAAACACCAGCGTCTGCACCGGCAGCGACCAGGATTGACCGCCACCCGCCATCGGCTGGCTGATCAGGCCCGGTAACTGGGCAAATGCGGCAGGCGCCGCCAGCCACAACCCGGCGGCGGCGATAGATAACAAACGGCGCATCACGATCTCCCGGAACGCTTAAGCAGATTCTTCATCACGGCCTGAAAATCGACGTTTTTCTCGTTCACAGCGTCACTGTCGACGGGGGCGGGAGGAAGTTTGTGCAACAAATTGATGTGGGTGGGCGTTACGCCCAGAACCAGACGTGCATCTTCAACATCGACGATCACCACGCGCTCACGCGTGCCGACCGCGGCGCTGGCGGTGACTTTTAATCCCCGGCTGCTGGCGGTCTTGCCGCCAAAGCCGAAGCGTTTGGCCAGCCACGCCACGAGTAAAATCACGGCGATGATGCCAAACAGTGCGCCACTCACCTGAATAAGTGGCGAACCGGAAACGGCGGACGGTTGCGAAACCGTGGCCTGTGTCTTCATACGTGCCTCAGCGGCTCAAACGACGCATACGCTCGGACGGGGTGATGATATCGGTAATGCGCACGCCATATTTATCGGCGACCACCACCACTTCACCCTGTGCAATCAAATAACCGTTGATCAGGATATCCAGCGGCTCGCCCGCCAGACCGTCAAGGGCAACCACCGAACCCTGCGTCAGGCGCAGCAGCTCTTTGATGGTCATCCGGGTACGGCCCAGTTCGACGGTCAGCTTCACCGGGATATCCATAATCAGATCGATATCCTGCAGATTGCCGCCCACTTCGCCACCGCCCAGCTGCTGGAACACGGCATCGGCCGCGCTCTTGGTTGCCGGCGGGTTCTTTTGTTCGTTCAACGCGTCAGCCCACAGATCGTCCAGTGCTCCGTTGTTGTCATCGGACGGATTGTTCATATCACTCATTTGGGCTGTTCCTCATTCAGCGAATTCAAAATCGGGTTTATCAAGTGCTCTACACGTAACGCATATTGTCCGTTGACCGTGCCGTACTGGCTGGTAAGCACCGGTACGCCGTCCACATGAGCGATAATGCGATCGGGTTTATCAATCGGCAGCACATCGCCGGGTTTGAGCTTAAGTATCTGCGACAGGCGCAGGGGAATGTCGGCGAAATTGGCAATCAAATTCAGCTCAGAGTGCTGAACTTGGCGCACCAGGTTGTCACGCCAGTTCTGGTCCTCATTACGTGAGTTCTCCAGCGGCGGGTTCACCAGCGTTTCGCGCAGCGGTTCAATCATGCTGAACGGCAGACAGATATTAAACTCACCTGTCAGGTTACCGATCTCAACATGGAACGGCGTATTCACAACGATATCGTTGGGCGACGTGGTGATGTTGGTAAACTTCACCTGCATCTCAGAACGCACATACTCGACATCCAGCGGGTGAATCGCTTTCCACGCGTCGCTGTAGCCTTCAAGCGCCAGCTTCAGCATGCGGTTGATCACGCGCTGTTCGGTGTGCGTAAATTCGCGGCCTTCTACCTTAGTCGGAAAACGCCCGTCGCCACCAAACAAGTTATCCACTGCGATAAACACCAGGCTCGGCGAGAAAACAAACAGGCCGGTACCGCGCAGGGGTTTTAAGTGGATCAGGTTAAGGTTAGTCGGTACGGGTAAGTTACGCGCAAACTCATGATAGGGCTGAATGCGGATCGCGCCGACGGTAATGTCCGGGCTACGACGCAGCAGGTTGAACAACCCCATACGGAACTGGCGCGCGAAACGTTCGTTGATGATCTCCAGCGCCTGCAGACGTTCACGAACGACGCGGCGCTGGGTATTCGGGTCATAGGGGCGAATATCGCTATCGCCCGTTTTACCCGGTTTCGGATCATCGCTGTTATCGCTGTCGCCGTTGAGTAGCGCATCGATTTCTGCCTGAGAAAGAATACTATCGCCCATGTCTTTACCGCAAAATGAAAGCTGTATAAAGAACGTCAGTGACTTCCTGCTTCGGTTGTCCTGGCACTAGTGGCGTTGCGATTGTCTCTTTAATCGCGTTAGCAAGGTTCTGCTTGCCTTCGTTGGTCGCAAGTTGTGCGGCATCCTGACGTGAGAAGAGCATCAGCAGGCGGCTACGTACTTCCGGCAGATATTCGCTCAGTCGTGCACGCGTGGCGTCATCTTTCAGACGCAGCGTAATGCCGACGTAAAGCACGCGATCCGCATCACCCAGGTTCACCGTAAAGGTGTCGAGTGCGAAAAAGACCGGTGCCGGCGGCGGTGGCGCTTCTACCTTGGCATCAGCCGCAGGTTTTTGCTGCATACGCCAGTAACTATAGCCAGCCGCGGCGCATGCCGCGAGTGTGATTAAAACCAGCAGCGGGATCCAGATAGAGCGCTTGCGTTTTTTTGTGATAGCGGAGTCAGTCATCTGATACGGGCTTCCTGTTAACAGCTTATGCGATGATTATCCCGTGTCCTGCTCCGGTCAAAGGGTGGAAAAGACGGGGATAATCATGCTACCTCTGCCGTTTAGGCGAAGATATCGACTGCGCCAGTGCCGCGAGCGGCGGATTGCAGGCTGGCCGGCGCAACGATGGCTTCATCTTCTTCGCCGCCAAACGTGCCATTATTACCGGTACGCGAAGGCTGCTGTTGCTGCTGAGAGGCCTGCTGTTGCTGGCCTGCGAAGCTTTCGCTGCTGATATAGCTCTGGCCAAGCTGGATGCCGTTCTCCGCAAGGGAGGTACGCAGCATCGGCAGCGCCGCTTCCAGCGCCTGACGCACATGGCTGTGGGCGGAAACCATCTGCAGCTGTGCCTGGTTATCTTCAAGCTTAATCGAGATTTGCACCTGGCCCAGATCTTCCGGATGCAGATGCAGCTCGGCGCTCTGCTGGCCCTGGCGGGTAAAGAGCGTCACGTGCTGGCTAATATTCTGCTGCCACTCGTGGCTGCCAAGTGGGGCGCTGATAACCGACGCGGCCACCGGAGCGCTGGCCTGCGCGCCGCTGACGGCGCTCGACACCGGTGCCATGCTGGCGGTGGTGTTGGTGGTCTGTAGGGCAGCCGTTTCATGCTCGCGTTTAACGGCGAAGGTTGAGGCGATCGGCGCATTTTGCTGACCATCGTCTGCCGCTTTAAACGGTACGCCGTTCGCTGCGGTATCCGCTTTCCCATTGCCGCGCGGCTGATCGCTATCCACGGCGTCGCTCAGCGTGCGGCCTGCAAGCGCGGTTTTCGCACTTGCGCCAGCATCAATGGCGGCGGTCGTAGACGTCGGTTTCGCTTCTGAGCTGAGCTGCGCTGCTTGTTGATGCGGCAGCATCGCCATCAGGGCGCTCAGCCCGGCTAAATCTTCATTCGGGGTGTCGCTGTCGGCTTTGACATCGCTGGCTTTCGCCGTTTTGCTTAACGCGGCGAGGACATCGGTTTTCGCCGCAGGCGACAGGCCGGAGAAGAGTTTCGCAATCTCTTCATCGCTCTGGGCACTGGCAACGATATCCGCTTTCGCATCCTGACGTGCCAGCAGATCCGCCAGCTTCTGCGCCGGGGTTTGCGCGCGTGCGTCACCGCCAGCCGCCGCGACAGCAGCACCGTTGATTGCACCTTTTGCCAGCTTGCCGCTCAGGGCGGCCGCCTGCAGATCGGCCAGCGTCACCGGGGCATCGCTACCCGGGCGTTGCACGCCGGAGAGCGCGCCGGTCAGCAGACCGAGAAAATCTTGTGCGCCATCAGCGCCTGCTTTACCCGCTGATGCGCCGGTTGCGACATCATCGGTTTGAGTAACTACCAGTTTTGGCAGAGTGATCATTCTATTTTCCTCGATGACGCTCGTTGTGCAAACTCATCCATTTTTTTCTGATCAAGGCGGTTTTCCGCCAGCAACGCCGCGGCGCTCTGACGATCCTGCAGGGTTTGCCAGGCTTGTAAACGCTGTTTCTTCTCGCGCCAGCAGCCGAGCGCGAAATCGACTTTCTCGTTCCAGTGCTTCAGCTGCAGACGATGTTGTTCAATGGCTTTCTCCAGCGTCTGGATAAACTGCTGGTAGTTCTGCCAGCGCTGGTTATCGATCCCCTGGCTCATGGTGTTGTTCAGGCTGTTGCGGTATTCATGCTGATAATCGATCAACATTTTTAACTGCTCTTCAGCCTGCTGGCAGGCGCGTCGCATCTCACCCAGTTTCAGTGCGGCGTCGTCGACCTCTTTTTCCGCCAGATCCTTTAGCGTCGTTAATGCGCTGTTTTGCGTCATAAAGTCAGCTCTCCACTACCTCAGACACCCGGGAAGATAAGCTCTAAAGCCTGCATTGAATCTTCCCACCCGGCACGTTCGAAAATGCCCTGTTGCAGAAACGCTTCCAACTGCGGCCACAGTGATATGGCTTTATCCAGCATCGGATCGCTGCCGCGCGCGTAAGCGCCGACGCTCACCAGATCGCGGTTACGCTGGAAGCTTGACAGCAACTGTTTAAAGTTGCGCACGCGTGCGTAATGTTGCTCAGAGATCAAGGCGGTCATCGCACGGCTGATAGACGCTTCGATATCAATCGCCGGATAGTGTCCGGCTTCCGCCAGTCGGCGGGATAAAACAATGTGACCATCGAGGATGGCGCGCGCGGAGTCGGCGATCGGATCCTGCTGGTCATCCCCTTCGGTAAGCACGGTGTAAAACGCGGTGATGGAACCGCCGCCGTGAATACCGTTACCCGCGCGCTCTACCAGCGCCGGCAGTTTGGCAAATACTGAAGGCGGGTAGCCTTTAGTCGCCGGTGGCTCACCAATTGCCAGCGCGATCTCACGCTGCGCCATTGCATAACGGGTCAGGGAGTCCATGATCAGCAACACATGCTGACCGCGGTCGCGGAAGTCTTCCGCAATACGCGTGGCGTACGCCGCGCCCTGCATACGTAATAAAGGAGAGACATCCGCAGGCGCGGCGATCACCACGGAACGCGCACGGCCTTCAGCGCCGAGGATGTTCTCGATAAAGTCTTTTACTTCACGACCACGTTCACCAATAAGGCCGACGACAATCACGTCCGCCTGGGTGTAACGGGCCATCATGCCTAACAGCACGCTTTTACCAACGCCGGAGCCTGCGAACAGCCCCATACGCTGGCCGCGCCCGACCGTTAACAGCGCATTGATGGCGCGCACGCCGGTATCAAGCACATGTTCAATCGGCGTACGTTGCAGCGGGTTAAAAGGTTGCGTGATCAGGGCACCGGTTTCACCGGTATCAGGTGCGGGCAGGCTGTCGAGAGGTTTTCCGGCACCGTCGAGTACGCGGCCGAGCAGGGCAGGGCCGAGCGGCAGCTGTTTGCTGCTTTGTAAACCATCGCCTAATGCGCTGCGGGCATAGACACGCGCGCCGGGCAGAATGCCTTCCACCTCTTCTAACGGCATCAGAAACAGGCGCTGACCGTTAAAGCCGACCACTTCGCTCTCGACTTCACGGGTCTCCAGACCATCCTGACGTTCAATAATGCACGTCGCGCCGAGCGGCAGCTGTAACCCGGTTGCTTCCAGCACCAGACCGGTGGCGCGGGTCAGCCGACCGTAACGACGCACCGACGGGAGCTGCGTCATTTTGTGTTCGAAATTATCCAGCGTGGTCAGCCAGCGGGTTAAACGTGCGGTCATTACACGACTCCGGGTGCCGCCAGACGGCACAGTTCCTGCCAGCGTGTGGCGACGCTGGCATCTAAATCGCCCTCATCGGCGGAGACTTTGCAGCCGCCCTGATGCAGGGTCGGGTCGCCGCGCAGACGCCAGCCGTGCAGGCTGAGCGTTGCGCCAAGCATCTCTTCAACGCGCTGCAGATCGTCCGGGTGGACGCGCAGCTGCGGTTTGCCGCTAAACAGCGGCTCCTGCTGTAATAGTAGTTGGATCTGTTTGATCAGCGCGCTGTTGTCCACCACCGGCGCATGACCCAGCACCTGGCGCGCCGCTTCCAGCGCCATCTGCATCAGGCGCGAGGCGATTACGCTATCGAGGGCATCCAGCGTGTACTGGAATTCACTCACCAGTTGCTGCATGCGGGCGTGGATCGGGGCCTGCTGCTGGCGAGCCTGGTTAAGACCCTGCTCCATACCCTGAGCAAGGCCTTCCTGAAACGCTGCGTCATAACCCGCTTTGCGTCCTTCGGCGAGACCGGCGTTGTAGCCGCTTTCGTGCGCCTGCATCTGGATCTGCGCCAGCTGCTGCTGTTGCAGCTGCTCGGCGCTCAGTTCGTCCTGCTCTGTCTCTTCGCTCTCATAAGGCGAGGCGGTTTTTTCCTGCTTCAGCAGGGGGGCGAATTCGGCTGCCTGCGGGAACGCCAGATCATCTGGCGTCCAGCGTTTCCACGGCAATTCATTAGACATAGGTATCCTCGCCGCTGCCAATTACCATCTCGCCGGTTTCCGCCAGACGGCGAACGATGAGCAGGATAGCTTTCTGTTCGTTTTCCACCTGCGAGAGGCGAACCGGGCCGCGGTTGGCCAGGTCGTCGCGCAGGATATCTGCCGCACGCTGCGACATGTTGCGCAGGAACTTCTCGCGCAACGGCGGCTCGGCGCCTTTGAGGGCGATAAGCAGCGATTCGGAATCCACTTCCTGCAGCAGGCGCTGGATAGAGCGGTCGTCGACATCCACCAGGTTCTCGAACAGGAACATCTCGTCGATGATCTTCTGTGCCAGCTCGCCGTCGAATTCGCGCACTGCGGTAATAACCGCTTCTTCCTGCTGCGTCTTCATCAGGTTGATGATTTCCGCTGCGGTTCTCACGCCGCCCATTTTGCTGCGCTTGAGGTTCTGGCCGTCGAGCAGGTTGTTCAGCACTTCGGTCAGTTCTGCCAGCGCGGCAGGCTGTACGCCGCCGAAGGTGGCGATACGCAGCATCACATCGTGACGCATACGCTCATCAAATAGGGCCAGAATATCCGCCGCCTGCGACCGTTTGAGGTGCACAAGGATGGTGGCGATAATCTGCGGGTGCTCGTCGCGGATAAGGTCGGCGGCGCTCTGCGGCTCCATAAAGTTGAGCGTTTCGATGCCGCTGGTGGTATCGCGCGTTTCGAGAATATCTTCCAGCAGGCTGGAGGCGCGCTCTTCGCCGAGCGCTTTTACCAGGACGGAGCGCAGGTAGTCGTTGGCGTTGACGTTCAGCGCCGCGAACTGTTCCGCTTCGTTCTCAAACTCCTGCAGTACGTCCATCAGCTGTTTGTTAGAGATCTGACGTACGCTGGCCATCGCGGTACTTAAGTGCTGGACTTCGCGGGCGGAGAGGTGCTTAAACACCTCAGCCGCGCGATCTTCACCAATGGTCATCAGCAGAATGACGCTCTTGTCCGTTCCGGTAAGATTATTGCTCATGTTCATTACTCATCCACTGGCGAATGACCAGCGCCACGACGCGCGGATCGTTATCTGACATTTCGCGAATACGCTGGCTCATGACCTCGGCGCTCAGACGCTGATTACTGCGGCGCTGCTGCTGTTGCTCATCTTTGCTGAGGCGTACTTCCACGGACTCTTCAATTTCGTTACGCGCTTGTGCCGCTTCCTGCACCGCTTTCGCTTCTTCCTGGCGGCGAACCAGCTGCGGACGGACCGCTTTACGCCACAGGATGAAGGCGACAATCAGTACCAGTAACCAGCGACCTGCGGTCATCAGCTGGTCGATAAACGACTGCTGTTGCCAGAACGGAAGCTCACCACCGACATCTTCGGTCATGTTGAACGGCGAGTTCACGACGTTCAGCGTGTCACCGCGTTTCTCGGTGTAACCCATCGCTTCGCGGGTTAAATCTTCAATCTGTTTCAGCTGATCGGCGGTCAGTGCGGCAGTTTTGCCATCTGCCAGCGTGCGGTAGTTCACCACCACGGCGACGGAGAGACGCTGCACATCGCCAACATTCATCTTGGTGTGACGAATGGTGCGATCGACTTCGTAGTTGTTCGTTTCATTATGCGTCGTGTTACGCGGGCCGCTTGATGCGGTATTGGTCGAGGTCGTCTGCTGACCCTGCTGCTGACCCTGGGCATTCTGCTGGCCGTTCTGACCGTTCTGACCGTTCTGCGGCGTAGTAATCGGCGCAGAGTTAGCCGGAGCCGGCTGGTTGGAGAGTGCGCCAGGCACGCCGCCCGGATACTGACCACCAATCTGCTCGCTGCTGTTAACCTGGCGTGAACGCAGCACTGCTTGTGCCGGGTCGCCGCCGTTCGGCGCGTACTGCTCTTCAGTCTGCTCTTTGCTGGCGAAATCCAGCTGGGCAGTCACCTGAGCGTGAACATTACCGTTACCGACGATAGGGCCGAGAATTGCTTCGATACGACGCTGCACACGGCTTTCGACATCGGCGGTGTATTTCAGCTGCGCGTCATTCAGATCGCGACCGGCAACGCCAGACTGCGTCAGCAGGCGACCGCTCTGATCGACAACGGTCACGTTGCCCGGCGGCAGGCCAGCAACGGCGCTGGAGACCAGGTGAACGATAGCGCTGATCTGACCATCATCCAGCGCACGACCCGGTTGTAAATTGACCGTGACCGACGCGGACGGGGATTTCTGCTCACGCACGAACAGTGACGGTTTTGGCATCGCCAGGTGAATACGTGCGCCTTTTACCGGACCGAGCGTTTCGATAGTGCGGGCCAGTTCGCCTTCCAGCGCGCGCTGGTAGTTAACCTGCTCGCTGAACTGGCTGATACCAAACTTCTCTTGATCCAGCAGTTCAAAACCCGCCGCGCCGCCTTTCGGCAGACCTTGCTGGGCGAGACGCAGGCGCAGCTCGTGCACCTTGTCAGCGGGCACTTCAATCGCGCCGCTGCCGTCAGCAAAGCGGTAAGGGATATTCATCTGCGTTAACTGGGTAACGATGGCACCGCCGTCCTGATCGGACAGGTTGCTATAAAGGGTGCGGTAATCCGGCGATTTCGCCCACAGCACCATAGCGACAATGATGGCGCAGGCTGCTGCCGCGGCCACCATCAACGGAATTTTTGGGTTCGCGCGTAAGCGGTTGATCCACTCAAGAGATTTATTCTGCGGTGCAGTTGTTGCAGTCGCACTCATTGTGCACCTCGTGACTCTGGGTGGATGTTGTTATGTGAGTTGAGAAACAAATCGGACTCCCGGGTCGGCAAACTCGACAAATGACCATTAAGATGGCGATGTCATTATTTGATGAAATGGATTTTTCTATGCCTCAAATAACCTGGTTTTTTGACGCTATTTACCGCCATCATCTCATTGACAAACTGTTAGCCTTGTCAGGTATCAATCCATCCGGGGAATAATAATGGCTATACAGGGCATTGAGAGCGTTGTCAGTCAGCTGCAGGCAACTGCAGGTGTTGCGCGTGCTCAGAGCGTGGAGAGCGAACCGTCTATCAGCTTCGCCGGGCAACTGCACGCGGCGCTGGATCGCATCAGCGACACGCAGAACGCCGCACGTGTACAGGCGGAGAAATTTACGCTTGGCGAGCCGGGCGTGGCGCTGAATGACGTGATGACCGATTTGCAGAAATCATCGATCTCGCTGCAGATGGGCATTCAGGTGCGTAACAAACTGGTTTCTGCTTACCAGGACATCATGAATATGCAGCTGTAGTTCACAGACGCAGAGATAAAAAAAACCAGGCCGGAGCACTCCCGCCTGGTTTTTTTATACCTTGCGCCGCCTGTTGCGGCGCAAAAGTGCGCTACTTCTGAATCAGGTAGCGGATGGTTGGCCCATCCTGCTGAATATCCAGCACCGTGTAGCCGTGGTTGCGCGCATCGAGCGGAATGTTGTTAATCGACTGCGGGCAGTCGCTGACCACTTCAAGAATTTCCCCTTTTTTCAACTGCGGCATCGCTTCAAGGGTGGCGACCGCCGGGTAGGGGCAGGGTTCGCCGCTCATATCGAGACGGTAATCAGGCACAATGCTCATGCAGGCTCCTTGGCAGGGTTGGCGGCAGGTTTCTGGCGGCGGAAGAACTGTTTCTCCCAGCCGACCACAAAGAGAAACGCGGCCAGTAACAGAAGATAGGTGACCAGCAGACCGCCGAGCGGCCCGAAGGTGTTAAGCAGGTTGATTCTGTCCCAGCTGGTGGCAAGCGTCGGCGCGAGATCGTCCCAGAAATACGCCAGGATGGTTGAGCCAATCACGTTGCCCAGCCCGACCCACCAGTAGTGCACCTGGCCTTCAACGGCGCGGTACATCCAGCCCGTTTCACACCCGCCCGCCAGCACAATACCAAAACCGAACAGCAGACCGCCGAGCACCGCATTGGGGCCGGCCCACATGATTTTCGCTTCCAGCCCCAGCTGTACATAGCTGAAAATGCCGATGGCGCTCGCCGCCATGCCAAAGATGATCGCCTTCGCCATCATCGTCCGCCCGGTGATCCACATATCGCGGAACGCCGAGGTAAAGCAGATTTGCGCCCGCTCAATCAGCAGACCAAAGCCCACGCCGAACAGCATTGCCAGCCCCAGCTTCGGCTGGTTCATCGCCGTTAACAGCGCCCAGCCGAGCATGCCAATAAACACCAGCATTCCAAGACGAAAACGGCGCTTCGCCTGATCGGGCTTCTGGGTGAGCGGCGAGGCGGCAGTGACTTTCTGCATCTTCACCGGGATGCGGAACAGCGGCAGCAGGGTAAAGCGCGCGCCGAACCAGGAGCCAATTGCCGTGGCGATGGCAAAAAACCAGGCGTGCAGGGAGAACTGTGGGATCCCGGTAAAGAAGGCCGCAAGGTTACAGCCCATCGCCAGGCGTGCGCCAAAGCCAGCAATAATGCCGCCAACAATCGCCTGCGCGATACGGATGCGGTTCTGCGGCATACGCAGTTTCACATTATTGGCCCACAGCGCAGCGGCAAAACAGCCGCCGAACATGCCGATAATCATCATGCCGTCGATGCGCGTCAGCGGCGTGCCCTCGAGGTGGATTATTTTGAAGTAGCCCCACTCTTCGGTGTGCACTCCGGCCAGTTGCAGTAACTGACCGCCCCAGCGGGTAAACTCGCCGGTCACCGCCCAGAAGGTGCCGGTAATGCCGAAATAGTAGGTAGAGAGAATACCGGCCGCGATCACCGCCGGAACAGGAGACCAGAACTTAATAAGGAAGCGGTCTTTGAAGTGTTGCCATGACATAGTAAAAAGCCTCTGAACTCAGAAGGTATGGGGACGTACAGAAAAGTCGTACAAAAGAAGCGGGATGATACACGTCTTCGCGCCTGAACCGCTGCACAATAGGGCAAAAACCTGGCGTAGATCAAAGTTGTTCTCGCGCGGTGAAAGGGTGGCGAGGCGCGGCCTTTAATGCCACAATCGCTTTTTTTCACGAGCAGGATGAAGAATGAAAAAGCGTATGATTCTCGGCGCGATGCTGCTGCTGAGCGGCTGCGTGCAGGTGGATAACTATCAGGCGGTGGTGAAACACCCGGCGCCCGAAGGATTAGCGGGTTACTGGCAATCAACGGGGCCGCAGAGCAGCCTGGTCAGCCCGGAGGCGATCGCCAGCCTGATTGTGACGCCGCAGGGCGATACTCTTGATTGCCGCCAGTGGCAGCGCGTAATCGCGGTTCCTGGCAAACTGATGCTGGATGGCGATAAATTCTATAACGTCACGCAGAAGCTGGATGTCTATCGTTTAAATCAGGAAGGCAATACGCTGGAGTTTGATGGGTTAACGCTGTCGCGCACCGATAAACCGACCGTGGAGTGCCAGCAGGCGCTGGAGAAAGCGGGTCTGGATATTAACCGCTAGGTCGTGCGAAAAGAGGAAAGCGTGGCGGGTGAGGGGGAAACCGCAGCACCCGCCGCTAATGAGATTTACATCTCATTGGGGAAGAGAATATTTCCGGAAAGACGTCCATATGTCGAATTCAGGTTATGTTGTCGGGATGATTGACCAACCAATGTCCTCAGCTCGTCCATTCGCTGGTGTAACAATGTTTTCAATAACACTTCATTATCCAGGATTTGCTTGAGCATCGGGCGAATTTGCGCCTGCACATGAGGCGCTGCTTCGCTCGAGTCCTGGAACTGTGTCAACTTCTCAACTGAGGTAACGTACCCCAGTTCGTAGTTGATAAGTTCGTCCCAACGCCCTTCCTTAGCAAGGTTGAGCATGGTACGGCTGGTGGCCAACAGTTGCTGATAGTGGTGGACCAACCCGAGATTTGCTTCCATTAGTAAGTGTCCCGCGCGTTTTGATGAGTGGGGCCAATCTCTTTCCAGGCATCAGCAATATTGCTCAGCAACAGGGTGACTTCATCAATAGCGGCGAGGTCATTATGGAGATTTGCCTGTAAAAGACGTCGTGTCATGTAGTCATAAAGACTGTCCAGGTTTGCCGTGAGATCGCCACCGACTTCATGGTCGAGACCCGCACGCAATCCGTTGTTAATGATATTAATTGCCTTTGTAAGCGCCTGTCCTTTACCGGGGATATCTCCCTGCTCAATCAGGATCGCGGCTTTTTTCATGGCGCTTAACGCGCCATCAAAAAGCAATACCACGAGTTGATGCGGGCTCGCGCTCATCACGGCGCTTTCGACGCCGACCTGAGCATAAGCCTGAATTCCCGATTTCGTATACATGTCCAACCTCAACTAATGGTTTATTAACTCATTGCATTAAACTGTTGTGTCAGATAGTTCCCTGTTGATGTCATGGAGGAGACTAACTGGCTCAAACTGGTGAACTGCGCTTTGTAGCGTGCCATGGTGGCCGTAATCTGGTCACTCACCGCTTTGTATTGCGTATCCAGGCGCT
The DNA here is from genome assembly GCF_034044935.1 of Kosakonia sp. CFBP8986. Taxonomy (NCBI): domain Bacteria; kingdom Pseudomonadati; phylum Pseudomonadota; class Gammaproteobacteria; order Enterobacterales; family Enterobacteriaceae; genus Kosakonia; species Kosakonia sp. CFBP8986. The sequence continues at coordinate 664,512 of NZ_JAXCXB010000002.1, forward strand.
TCAGGGTTTTGTTAATGCCGTCGGTCGCATTCTGGATGCTACCTTTACTGCCGAGAATATCTTTCAGCAGGTTACTCGCCTGAGTCGCAAAGCCTGTGGTTTTGCCATCGCCGGAGAGGAACGTCACCACATCGGCGGATTTTTCATTCATTGCTTTTTCAAGCTTGGTGCTGTCCACGGTCAGCTTACCGCTCACATCCTGGGTAATCCCCAACTGCGACAATACAGAAAAACTGTCATTCCCCGCCTGCGATGTAGAGAGCTGAGAGCGCAGACGCGTCTGAATGTTACGCAGCGTACCGTCACCCAGCAGATCGCCGTTTGAGGTGTTCTGTTTGTCACTGCCCTGATCTACCGCCGTGTATTTGGTCTGGTTACCAATGGTGGTTTGCAGCGAGTTATACGCATCAACATACGCCTGGATCGCTGCGGTCATCGGTGCGTTATCTTTCGTTACCGACAGCGTTTCCGGCGTACCGGTAGTCAGCTTATTCAGCGTCAGCGTTACGCCTTCCGGCGCATCGGTGATCTTGTTGCTGCTACGGGTGATATCGATACCGTTAATTTTGACTTTCGCATCGCTTGCTGCCACCTGCTGCGTCATCACATTGCTGGCACTGCCGGTGTTGGTTGAATCATAGCTAACGTACTTCGCCAGTTCCGCATCATTGGTGGTGATGGTCATCTGGTTGGTGGTGCCACTGTCGCGTGAGGTCAGCGCCAGGTAGTAACTGTTATCGTCAGCTTTAATGATACTGGCGGTGACGCTGCCCTGTTTGGCGTTAATCGCATCACGCATGTCCGCGAGGCTGGTTTTATCTTTATCCAGTGTTACCGTCAGCGGATCTTTTTGACCCGGCTGCGTGATGGTAATCGTGCGCGAGTCGAGGCTCTGGTCGCCTAAATCGGTATCTTTACTAGCCACTTTCGGGCTCAGCAGAGACTGTGACGCCGCCAGCGCGGATACTTCAATAGAGTACGTCCCCGCCGACGCTGTGTTAGCAAGCGTGGCAGTAAACGCGGTGTTAGTGCTCGACACTTTCGTCCCTGCGATCGCCGAGGTATTTTTCAGTGCATCCGCCGCCGTTTGCAGTTTGTTGAGGGAGGTTTGCACCACGCCCCAGGCCGTCAGCTTGGCTTTGTAAGAGGACTGCTGAGACGCAATTGGCGTCAGCTTGGTCTGTTCAGCCGTCTGCAAATTGTCATACAACGTATTGAGATCCAGGCTGGTGCCTGCGCCGAGTGAACTAATAGTTGCCATTTCATCATCCTTCAGTTTTAGACAATCACTGTGGAGAGTATCGGCAGCGATGATGAAAAGATTAGAAGCTTTTTTTTAAAGCAATGGCTAAATAAAGAGGGTGAATCAGGGGCAGTTTGTCGCTTTAAAAAAATGATCTTTTTTTCTAAAGGTTGTTTTCAGGCTGTCGATAATCAGGTTAACGGTGAGAAAGCCGTAGGCAGATGCCTGAATCTGATAACTATTTTTATGAAGGAATTACATCATGGCTGTTATTAATACTAACACCCTGTCGCTGATGACTCAGAACAACCTGACTAAATCTCAGTCTTCTCTGGGTACATCTATTGAGCGCCTGTCTTCCGGCCTGCGTATTAACAGTGCTAAAGATGATGCCGCGGGCCAGGCAATTGCCAACCGCTTTACTTCTAACATCAATGGCCTGACCGTTGCTGCCCGTAACGCCAACGACGGTATCTCTCTGGCACAGACCGCTGAAGGCGCGCTGAGCGAAATTAACAACAACCTGCAGCGTATCCGTGACCTGACCGTTCAGGCGCAGAACAGCTCCAACTCCGCGTCTGACATCGACTCCATCCAGGCTGAAGTTAACCAGCGTATGGAAGAAGTGAACCGCGTGACCACACAGACCGACTTCAACGGCATCAAAGTGCTGAACACCGGTACCGGTTCAAGCAGCTACAGCTTCCAGGTTGGCGCGAAAGATAGCGAAACTATCTCCATCAGCCTGACCAAGTCTGACTCCTACAACCTGTACAATGCGACCGGCGCAACCGCAGCGACTACCGGCCAGACCATCAACGGCAACAAACGTTCTACTGCCGCTGAAGGCTTCGACGTACTGAAAGGTACTGTTGATGCGTCCGGTAACACCGATGGTAGCCCGCTGGCAGATATCGATAAGGCCATCAAAGCGGTTGACGATCAGCGCAGCCTGCTGGGTGCCTCCCAGAACCGTTTTGAGTCCACCATCACTAACCTGAACAACACCGTGAGCAACCTGTCAGCTGCCCGCAGCCGTATTCAGGACTCCGACTATGCGACCGAAGTGTCGAACATGTCCCGCGCGCAGATCCTGCAGCAGGCCGGTTCTTCCGTGCTGGCACAGGCCAACCAGGTTCCGCAGACTATGCTGTCCCTGCTGCGTTAATCCGCAGACACCGTTGTACAGAAAAGCGCCGCTTGTCGGCGCTTTTTTATTTGCCTGAAAAATAAAAGATAAAAAGAAGTAAAAAAGAACTAAAGAGTTCGAAAGGTCCGTCGATAACTACTTGGACGGTGATGAAGCCGCTGGCGCTTACCGGAATATAAATTTCTTACTTAAGGATAACTATCATGGCTGTTATTAATACTAACACCCTGTCGCTGATGACCCAGAACAACCTGACTAAATCACAGTCTTCTCTGGGTACTTCTATTGAGCGTCTCTCTTCCGGTCTGCGTATCAACAGTGCAAAAGATGATGCTGCTGGTCAGGCAATCGCCAACCGCTTTACTTCCAACATCAATGGCCTGGGTGTTGCTGCCCGTAACGCCAACGACGGTATCTCTCTGGCGCAGACCGCTGAAGGCGCGCTGAGCGAAGTGAACAACAACCTGCAGCGTATCCGTGACCTGACCGTTCAGGCGCAGAACAGCTCCAACTCCGCATCTGACATCGACTCCATCCAGGCTGAAGTTAACCAGCGTATGGAAGAGATCAACCGCGTAACCACCCAGACCGACTTCAACGGCATCAAAGTGCTGAACACCGGTACCGGTTCAAGCAGCTACAGCTTCCAGGTTGGCGCGAAAGATAACGAAACTATCTCCATCAGCCTGACCAAGTCTGACTCCTACAACCTGTACAACGCCACTGGCGCCACTGCAGCGACTACCGGCCAGACCATCAACGGCAACAAACGTGCCACCGCTGCTGAAGGCTTCGACGTACTGAAAGGTACCGTTGATGCGTCCGGTAAAACCAACGGTGCTCCGCTGGCAGATATCGATGCGGCCATCAAAGCGGTTGACGATCAGCGCAGCCTGCTGGGTGCCTCCCAGAACCGTTTCGAATCCACCATCACTAACCTGAACAACACCGTGAGCAACCTGTCAGCTGCCCGCAGCCGTATTCAGGACTCCGACTATGCGACCGAAGTGTCGAACATGTCCCGCGCGCAGATCCTGCAGCAGGCCGGTTCTTCCGTGCTGGCACAGGCCAACCAGGTTCCGCAGACCATGCTGTCCCTGCTGCGTTAATTCGCAGACATCAGTTGTACAGAAAAAGCGCCGCTTGTCGGCGCTTTTTTATTTTCTGCCCTGTGCACTTTTTCGACGATTTTCGCGCAAAAAGTATAAAAACTTCTAAAGAGTTCGCTGAACCCGTCGATAACAATTATGACGGTGATGAAGCCGATGGCGCTTACCGGAATATAAAAAATTTCTCACTGAAGGATAACTATCATGGCTGTTATTAATACTAACACCCTGTCGCTGATGACCCAGAACAACCTGACTAAATCACAGTCTTCTCTGGGC
>NZ_JAXCXB010000020.1:0-5057 GCF_034044935.1 Kosakonia sp. CFBP8986
GAATTCTGAAAATAATCAGTTGACTTCACAGCGGGAAAGCGTAATATGCACACCCCGCGCCGCTGCGAAAAGCGAAGCGGCACTGCTCTTTAACAATTTATCAGACAATCTGTGTGGGCACTCAGGTGACATGGATTCTTAATGTCCTCGGACACTAAATGAATACCAAGTCTCACGGGTGAACACGTAATTCATTACGGTTTAATTCGATGAGCATCAAACTTTAAATTGAAGAGTTTGATCATGGCTCAGATTGAACGCTGGCGGCAGGCCTAACACATGCAAGTCGAACGGTAACAGGAAGCAGCTTGCTGCTTCGCTGACGAGTGGCGGACGGGTGAGTAATGTCTGGGAAACTGCCTGATGGAGGGGGATAACTACTGGAAACGGTAGCTAATACCGCATAACGTCGCAAGACCAAAGAGGGGGACCTTCGGGCCTCTTGCCATCAGATGTGCCCAGATGGGATTAGCTAGTAGGTGGGGTAACGGCTCACCTAGGCGACGATCCCTAGCTGGTCTGAGAGGATGACCAGCCACACTGGAACTGAGACACGGTCCAGACTCCTACGGGAGGCAGCAGTGGGGAATATTGCACAATGGGCGCAAGCCTGATGCAGCCATGCCGCGTGTATGAAGAAGGCCTTCGGGTTGTAAAGTACTTTCAGCGGGGAGGAAGGCGATGCGGTTAATAACCGCGTCGATTGACGTTACCCGCAGAAGAAGCACCGGCTAACTCCGTGCCAGCAGCCGCGGTAATACGGAGGGTGCAAGCGTTAATCGGAATTACTGGGCGTAAAGCGCACGCAGGCGGTCTGTCAAGTCGGATGTGAAATCCCCGGGCTCAACCTGGGAACTGCATCCGAAACTGGCAGGCTTGAGTCTCGTAGAGGGGGGTAGAATTCCAGGTGTAGCGGTGAAATGCGTAGAGATCTGGAGGAATACCGGTGGCGAAGGCGGCCCCCTGGACGAAGACTGACGCTCAGGTGCGAAAGCGTGGGGAGCAAACAGGATTAGATACCCTGGTAGTCCACGCCGTAAACGATGTCGACTTGGAGGTTGTGCCCTTGAGGCGTGGCTTCCGGAGCTAACGCGTTAAGTCGACCGCCTGGGGAGTACGGCCGCAAGGTTAAAACTCAAATGAATTGACGGGGGCCCGCACAAGCGGTGGAGCATGTGGTTTAATTCGATGCAACGCGAAGAACCTTACCTGGTCTTGACATCCACAGAACTTTCCAGAGATGGATTGGTGCCTTCGGGAACTGTGAGACAGGTGCTGCATGGCTGTCGTCAGCTCGTGTTGTGAAATGTTGGGTTAAGTCCCGCAACGAGCGCAACCCTTATCCTTTGTTGCCAGCGGTTAGGCCGGGAACTCAAAGGAGACTGCCAGTGATAAACTGGAGGAAGGTGGGGATGACGTCAAGTCATCATGGCCCTTACGACCAGGGCTACACACGTGCTACAATGGCGCATACAAAGAGAAGCGATCTCGCGAGAGCCAGCGGACCTCATAAAGTGCGTCGTAGTCCGGATTGGAGTCTGCAACTCGACTCCATGAAGTCGGAATCGCTAGTAATCGTGAATCAGAATGTCACGGTGAATACGTTCCCGGGCCTTGTACACACCGCCCGTCACACCATGGGAGTGGGTTGCAAAAGAAGTAGGTAGCTTAACCTTCGGGAGGGCGCTTACCACTTTGTGATTCATGACTGGGGTGAAGTCGTAACAAGGTAACCGTAGGGGAACCTGCGGTTGGATCACCTCCTTACCTTAAAGAACCTTTCCCTGCAGTGTCCACACAGATTGTCTGATGAAAAGTAAATAGCAAGGCGTCTTGCGAGTGAGACTTTGTGTCCCCTTCGTCTAGAGGCCCAGGACACCGCCCTTTCACGGCGGTAACAGGGGTTCGAATCCCCTAGGGGACGCCACTTGCTGGTCTGTGAGTGAAAGTCACCTGCCGATGTATCTCAAACCTGATTCCTGTCTGACAGCGAGTCATGTCTGAGATATTTGCTCTTTAAAAATCTGGATCAAGCTGAAAATTGAAACACAGAACAATGCGAATTGTTCCGTGAGTCTCTCAAATTTTCGCAACTGAGGATGTTTTACGAAACATCTTCGGGTTGTGAGGTTAAGCGACTAAGCGTACACGGTGGATGCCCTGGCAGTCAGAGGCGATGAAGGACGTGCTAATCTGCGAAAAGCGCCGGTAAGGTGATATGAACCGTTATAACCGGCGATGTCCGAATGGGGAAACCCAGTGCAATCCGTTGCACTATCACAGCATGAATACATAGTGCTGTGAGGCGAACCGGGGGAACTGAAACATCTAAGTACCCCGAGGAAAAGAAATCAACCGAGATTCCCCCAGTAGCGGCGAGCGAACGGGGAACAGCCCAGAGCCTGAATCAGCCTGAGTGTTAGTGGAAGCGTCTGGAAAGTCGCGCGATACAGGGTGACAGCCCCGTACACAAAAGCACACAGGTTGTGAGCTCGATGAGTAGGGCGGGACACGTGGTATCCTGTCTGAATATGGGGGGACCATCCTCCAAGGCTAAATACTCCTGACTGACCGATAGTGAACCAGTACCGTGAGGGAAAGGCGAAAAGAACCCCGGCGAGGGGAGTGAAACAGAACCTGAAACCGTGTACGTACAAGCAGTGGGAGCCTCTTTATGGGGTGACTGCGTACCTTTTGTATAATGGGTCAGCGACTTATATTCTGTAGCAAGGTTAACCGTATAGGGGAGCCGCAGGGAAACCGAGTCTTAACTGGGCGTTAAGTTGCAGGGTATAGACCCGAAACCCGGTGATCTAGCCATGGGCAGGTTGAAGGTTGGGTAACACTAACTGGAGGACCGAACCGACTAATGTTGAAAAATTAGCGGATGACCTGTGGCTGGGGGTGAAAGGCCAATCAAACCGGGAGATAGCTGGTTCTCCCCGAAAGCTATTTAGGTAGCGCCTCGTGAATTCATCTCCGGGGGTAGAGCACTGTTTCGGCTAGGGGGCCATCCCGGCTTACCAACCCGATGCAAACTACGAATACCGGAGAATGTTATCACGGGAGACACACGGCGGGTGCTAACGTCCGTCGTGAAGAGGGAAACAACCCAGACCGCCAGCTAAGGTCCCAAAGTCATGGTTAAGTGGGAAACGATGTGGGAAGGCACAGACAGCCAGGATGTTGGCTTAGAAGCAGCCATCATTTAAAGAAAGCGTAATAGCTCACTGGTCGAGTCGGCCTGCGCGGAAGATGTAACGGGGCTAAACCATGCACCGAAGCTGCGGCAGCGACACTATGTGTTGTTGGGTAGGGGAGCGTTCTGTAAGCCGTCGAAGGTGGCCTGTGAGGGCTGCTGGAGGTATCAGAAGTGCGAATGCTGACATAAGTAACGATAAAGCGGGTGAAAAGCCCGCTCGCCGGAAGACCAAGGGTTCCTGTCCAACGTTAATCGGGGCAGGGTGAGTCGACCCCTAAGGCGAGGCCGAAAGGCGTAGTCGATGGGAAACAGGTTAATATTCCTGTACTTGGTGTTACTGCGAAGGGGGGACGGAGAAGGCTATGTCGGCCGGGCGACGGTTGTCCCGGTTTAAGCGTGTAGGTGTGTGTTCCAGGTAAATCCGGTTCACTTTAACACTGAGGCGTGATGACGAGGCACTACGGTGCTGAAGTGACAAATGCCCTGCTTCCAGGAAAAGCCTCTAAGCATCAGGTAACACGAAATCGTACCCCAAACCGACACAGGTGGTCAGGTAGAGAATACCAAGGCGCTTGAGAGAACTCGGGTGAAGGAACTAGGCAAAATGGTGCCGTAACTTCGGGAGAAGGCACGCTGGTGCGTAGGTGAAGTGACTTGCTCACGGAGCTGAAACCAGTCGAAGATACCAGCTGGCTGCAACTGTTTATTAAAAACACAGCACTGTGCAAACACGAAAGTGGACGTATACGGTGTGACGCCTGCCCGGTGCCGGAAGGTTAATTGATGGGGTCAACCGCAAGGTGAAGCTCTTGATCGAAGCCCCGGTAAACGGCGGCCGTAACTATAACGGTCCTAAGGTAGCGAAATTCCTTGTCGGGTAAGTTCCGACCTGCACGAATGGCGTAATGATGGCCAGGCTGTCTCCACCCGAGACTCAGTGAAATTGAACTCGCTGTGAAGATGCAGTGTACCCGCGGCAAGACGGAAAGACCCCGTGAACCTTTACTATAGCTTGACACTGAACATTGAGCCTTGATGTGTAGGATAGGTGGGAGGCTTTGAAGCGTGGACGCCAGTCTGCGTGGAGCCAACCTTGAAATACCACCCTTTAATGTTTGATGTTCTAACGTGGACCCGTGATCCGGGTTGCGGACAGTGTCTGGTGGGTAGTTTGACTGGGGCGGTCTCCTCCTAAAGCGTAACGGAGGAGCACGAAGGTCAGCTAATCCTGGTCGGACATCAGGAGGTTAGTGCAATGGCATAAGCTGGCTTGACTGCGAGCGTGACGGCGCGAGCAGGTGCGAAAGCAGGTCATAGTGATCCGGTGGTTCTGAATGGAAGGGCCATCGCTCAACGGATAAAAGGTACTCCGGGGATAACAGGCTGATACCGCCCAAGAGTTCATATCGACGGCGGTGTTTGGCACCTCGATGTCGGCTCATCACATCCTGGGGCTGAAGTAGGTCCCAAGGGTATGGCTGTTCGCCATTTAAAGTGGTACGCGAGCTGGGTTTAGAACGTCGTGAGACAGTTCGGTCCCTATCTGCCGTGGGCGCTGGAGAATTGAGGGGGGCTGCTCCTAGTACGAGAGGACCGGAGTGGACGCATCACTGGTGTTCGGGTTGTCATGCCAATGGCACTGCCCGGTAGCTAAATGCGGAAGAGATAAGTGCTGAAAGCATCTAAGCACGAAACTTGCCCCGAGATGAGTTCTCCCTGACTCCTTGAGAGTCCTGAAGGAACGTTGAAGACGACGACGTTGATAGGCCGGGTGTGTAAGCGCAGCGATGCGTTGAGCTAACCGGTACTAATGAACCGTGAGGCTTAACCTTACAACGCCGAAGATGTTTTGGCG
>NZ_JAXCXB010000021.1:0-4286 GCF_034044935.1 Kosakonia sp. CFBP8986
CACGAGCTTTTTCTTCCGGCGCGTTATCGATCTGGTCGAATGCGCGAGCAGCACCGCCGTAGGTCTTAGCCAGTACGGTAGTGATTGCAGCAGTCAGCGTTGTTTTACCATGGTCAACGTGGCCGATAGTACCGACGTTAACGTGCGGTTTTGTACGTTCAAACTTTTCTTTAGACATCGATTGTCCCTCTAAGACACGGATAAATCGGTGATATCACCACATCAACCAGGCAACATGCCCGACTCGTTGAATGCTAAATAACAGAAGAGAAACCAGGAAGGAGAAGTGAAGTGGTGCTGATACCCAGAGTCGAACTGGGGACCTCACCCTTACCAAGGGTGCGCTCTACCAACTGAGCCATATCAGCACGTCTGGAGCGGGCAGCGGGAATCGAACCCGCATCATCAGCTTGGAAGGCTGAGGTAATAGCCATTATACGATGCCCGCATCCTGAAACTCGGCTACCCAGTGCTTCTGTATTGCCGGGAGAAGATTCTCTCCCTGAGAGCTGATTCACTACTGACACCAACTCAGGTTACGTTTTAGCGTAACCGAAAATGGTGGTGGGGGAAGGATTCGAACCTTCGAAGTCTGTGACGGCAGATTTACAGTCTGCTCCCTTTGGCCGCTCGGGAACCCCACCGGACTTGATGGTGCCGACTACCGGAATCGAACTGGTGACCTACTGATTACAAGTCAGTTGCTCTACCTACTGAGCTAAGTCGGCATCAAGTAGCGCGCATTCTAGGGAGACCTGCGGAGGGATGCAACAAAAAAATTGCACAAAATGCTCTATCGCTCACATTTTGCACGACAACGCGAATAAATGCTGTAATTTCATGCAACACCGTGGAAAAAACCACCATTTCTGCTCGCGAATTGGGTGCGCCAAAAGGTCCACTCGTCCCCTTTGATTACATTGCCTGTTTGAGGATCCATCTAAATAGACATGAGCGATGTGTGGGAAACACTCTCCGGGGCGTGATTTTTCATATTATTCACTGTCATCTGGTGTTAACCTCCTGCCCATTGTTCCCACTTATTTAATAACGCCGAGCCATAGCATTATCTAAAGAGATGCTCTCGTTGCGCGCCGCCGGGCGCACCGCAGAGAGCCATGGCAGGCTGATAAAAGCGTATGAGTAAAAAAGAGCAAACGTTAATGACGCCCTACCTACAGTTTAATCGCAGCCAGTGGGCTGCCCTTCGTGCTTCGGTTCCTATGACCCTGACCGAGGGCGAAATCGCGAGATTAAAAGGCATTAATGAAGACCTTTCTTTAGAAGAAGTGGCGGAAATTTATCTCCCTCTTTCCCGTTTACTCAATTTCTATATCAGCTCTAACTTGCGCCGTCAGGCCGTGCTGGAACAATTCCTTGGCACTAATGGGCAGCGCATTCCTTATATCATCAGCATTGCCGGAAGCGTGGCAGTTGGTAAAAGTACCACGGCACGTGTACTGCAAGCCTTGTTGAGCCGCTGGCCCGAGCATCGTCGCGTTGAACTCATTACTACCGATGGTTTTTTGCATCCAAACCAAGTGTTGAAAGATCGCGGTCTGATGAAGAAGAAGGGCTTTCCGCAATCCTATGATATGCATCGCCTTGTGAAATTCGTGTCAGATATCAAATCAGGGGTGACCAATGTCACCGCGCCGGTCTATTCGCACCTGATTTATGATGTTATTCCGGATGGCGACAAGACGGTTGCTCAGCCCGATATTCTGATTCTTGAAGGGTTGAATGTGCTGCAAAGCGGTATGGATTATCCTCATGACCCGCATCATGTATTTGTCTCTGACTTTGTCGATTTTTCAATATATGTCGACGCGCCTGAGGAGCTGCTGCAGAACTGGTACATCAATCGCTTCCTGAAATTTCGTGAAGGCGCTTTTACCAATCCCGATTCTTATTTCCATAACTATGCGAAATTATCGAAAGAGGAAGCCGTCGAGATTGCGCAATCGCTGTGGAAAGAAATTAACGGCTTAAATCTTAAAGAAAATATCCTTCCAACACGCGAGCGAGCGAGCCTGATTATGACCAAAAGCGCTAATCATGCTGTTGAAGAAGTGCGTCTGCGTAAGTAATAAAAAAGGGAGCATCGCTGCTCCCTTGCCGTTATTCCGCACTGCGTAGCGATATTTCCCCACCAACCCAGGGTTTAACTACGCCATCCTGCTCAAGCAATAAAGCCCCCTGCGAATCGATGCCGCGAGAGATACCGAAGATCTCTTTCTCGCCAATAATCAATTTAACCGGGCGGTTAATAAAATTATCCAGCACTTCCCAGCGGGCAAGAAAAGGCGTGAGCCCCTCTTGTTCAAAGCAGTGCAGAGCGCTGCGTAACTCAGTGATAAGCCGTGCAGCAAGAACGTTGCGGTCGATACGTACGCCCGCTTCCTGCAGATTAATCCAGCCCTGATTGATATCACCTGCCTGCGCATTTCGCATGGCCAGATTGACACCGGCGCCGATTACGATCTGCGCCGCATCGCCTGTTTTCCCTGTTAATTCAACGAGAATACCGGCAAGTTTGCGATCGTTAAGATAAAGATCGTTAGGCCATTTAACGCGCACCTGGTCAGCACCCAAATCGCGTAATACTTCAGTCATGACGATGCCAATAACCAGGCTTAAACCGATAGCGGCTGCGGGACCTTGTTCAAGACGCCAGTACATGGAGATATAGAGATTGGCCCCAAAGGGCGAAACCCATTTCCGGCCACGGCGTCCTCGGCCTGCCTGCTGATACTCAGCGACACAGGCATCGCCTGACTGCAACCCGGCAAGACGATCGAGCAAATACTGGTTAGTGGAGTCAATGACAGGCAATACAGCCACACTTCCTTGCGCAACTTCACGACGGATGAATGTCTCATCCAATAGTTGAATAGGTTCAGGAAGGCTGTAGCCTTTCCCAGGCACGGTAAACACATCCACACCCCAGTCCCTGAGCGTCTGTATATGTTTATTAATTGCAGCCCGGCTCATACCCAGGCTCTCGCCAAGCTGTTCACCGGAGTGAAACTCGCCGTCAGCCAGAATCGAGATAAGCGTCAATGGGATAGTATTATCTTTCACGCAATAACCTCCACGGCATTCACCTCACCGGCATGGCCAATAAACCGCACCTCAGGCTCCAGCCAGACGTTGAATTTTTCGCCGACGCGCTGGCGCACTAAATGGGCAAGCTGAACCACATCATCACTTGTCGCCTGGCCTGCATTAATGAGCACCAGAGCCTGTAAGTGATGAACGGCAGCACCGCCTGTTGATGTCCCTTTCAACTGACATTGATCGATAAGCCAACCGGCGGCCAGTTTTACCGATCCATCGGTCTGTGGATAGTGGGGGGCATGAGGATGCGCAGCCAGTAGAGCAACCGCCTGTTCAGCCGTGATCACCGGATTTTTGAAGAAGCTACCCGCGTTACCATACACTTTTGGGTCCGGCAGCTTGCTGGTACGCATATGACAGACGGCATCGAAGACCTGCTGCGGTGTGACTGTCGCAGGATCAAGCCGGGTGAGGTCTCCATAGGTGAGTACCGGTTGCCACGCTTTAGCCAGACGCAATCCTACGGCAGTGATCGCAACGCGATCCTGATACTCATGCTTGAATATGCTGTCGCGGTAGCCGAAACGGCACTCTTTTGCGCTTAACCGCTGTTGTTTACCGCTGCTCAATTCAACGCAGTCGACATAATCGCAGACACGTTGCAGCTCAACGCCATACGCGCCGATATTCTGGATAGGTGAGGATCCCGTGCAGCCAGGGATCAGCGCGAGGTTTTCCAGACCGGGCATTTCACGTTCAAGCGTGAATTGCACAAGCTGATGCCAGTTCTCACCGGCACCAACGTGCAGAAGCCATGCATCAGCCTCTTCGCTAATCTTGATGCCTTTGATGCGATTGATGATGACGGTTCCGGCAAAATCCTCCAGGAAAAGCACATTACTGCCCTCTCCAAGGATTAGCACCGGTTGCTGCTGCTCTACTGCACTCTGCCAGGCTTCCAGCAGTTGTTGGGTATTCTCGGCGCATACGATGCGACGGGCATTATGGTCGATACCAAAGGTGTTCCACGGCTTAAGGGAGAGATTCATTCACGCTATCCTGATGCAAAAACAGGGCTAGTTTACCGTATACGAAGGGGGAGTGCTTGCGGTGTTTCAGGAAGATACAACGCAAAAAGCCTCATGCTTTCGCATGAGGCTTTCGGCTTTATTTGATGCCTGGCAGTTCCCTACTCTCGCATGGGGAGACCCCACACTACCATCGGC
>NZ_JAXCXB010000022.1:0-1388 GCF_034044935.1 Kosakonia sp. CFBP8986
CCGTGTATGAACCGGTCACATGGGTTACAGATCTGACCGGTCACATGGGTGACACTTTTTACTTCAGTCGGCCCGGATTATACGATGATTCCGTCTGTCGTACCGGGCCAGTATCAGTTCACCAAAACCAACTTCATCCAGATCTTCTTCGACCTGCTTCATCCATACCCATTCTCCCCTCAGCGCTTCTGATAAAAATACCCGTGTGCTGTTAAAGAATAAATCGCCTTTTAATGAGACACGCAGTGTCCGGGCATCATCCGGTACAGGCATTGCCTTCAGCGGGCCGGTAAAGATGCGCTCTGACGGATACCAGACCGAACCGGGTGTTTTTCCGCCCAGCGCCCTGTGGGGGCGTATCTCATTAAATTCATGGCGCCATGCATCCATCCAGGCCTGCTGCTCTTCAAGAGAAATGAACTTCGCATGTCGCTTCAGTGCATCCTTCAGGGTGCGGTGCATCCGCTCATGTCTGCCGTTTTCGGTGGGTTTACCCGGCCGGATACGTTCCGGCAGGACACCACATTTAATCAGCCATACGGCCATCTGGCTCAGCCCCCACAGACCGGACCCGGCAAAGGGAGGACCGTTGTCCGTACGCAGCACCTGCGGCATCCCGCATTCCCGGAACACCCGTTCGAGGCAGGGGATAACAAACCGGCCATCAGGTGTATAGGTGGCATCGCAGGCCAGCACAATCCTGCTGCAGTTATCGGTCAGCGTGAAGGGATGGCACCAGCGACCGCCGGCATGGGTGAACTGCCCCTTGAAATCGGCACTCCAGACATCGTTTGGCCGCACAGCAGCGTGCAGCTCATGCCGCTTCGTGGGTTTAAAGGTGGGGGCCTTACGTTTTTTAACCAGACCATGACCGCGGAACAGCTCACCAATGGTGCTGGCGGCAGGAACGCCGGTGACGTTCAGGTTAAGAAGGCGCTGCCTTATCTTCTCAGGCCCCCACAGGGGATGCTGTTGCTTTGTCTCCAGCAGCAGCTTCACCATGGGTTCAGGTGTTGCGCGCTGGTGATGGCGCGCCCGGGAACGGTCACTGAGGGAGGTGACATCATCGGGCGAAAAACGGGCCAGCCACTTGTAACCGGTTTTACGGCTGATATTAAAGCGGCGGCACACCTCAGCAACCGTGAGGCTGCCTTCAAGGCAGGCCGCAACAAACTGCAAACGTTGCATGGTAACAGTCTCAGTCCAGGGCACGGTAAACCTCCGTCAGCTGTTTACCGTACCGTTATAACCTGTTACCCATGTGCCCGGTTTAAAGTGTTACCCATGTGCCCGGTTCATACACCGCTCCCCCCTTGTCAATCCCCGCGGCCCCGCGAGGAAATCGGTGCTGCGCACTGCGCTCACCTCCCGCGTGCCTGACTGCGGCC
>NZ_JAXCXB010000023.1:0-1209 GCF_034044935.1 Kosakonia sp. CFBP8986
CAGCACTTTAATGCCGTTGAAGTCGGTCTGGGTGGTCACGCGGTTGATCTCTTCCATACGCTGGTTAACTTCAGCCTGGATGGAGTCGATGTCAGATGCGGAGTTGGAGCTGTTCTGCGCCTGAACGGTCAGGTCACGGATACGCTGCAGGTTGTTGTTCACTTCGCTCAGCGCGCCTTCAGCGGTCTGTGCCAGAGAGATACCGTCGTTAGCGTTACGGGCAGCAACGGTCAGGCCGTTGATGTTAGAAGTAAAGCGGTTCGCGATCGCCTGACCAGCAGCATCGTCTTTCGCGCTGTTGATACGCAGACCGGAAGAGAGACGCTCAATCGAGGTGCCCAGAGAAGACTGTGATTTAGTCAGGTTGTTCTGGGTCATCAGCGACAGGGTGTTAGTATTAATAACAGCCATGATAGTTATCCTTCAGTGAGAGATTTTTTATATTCCGGTAAGCGCCAGCGGCTTCATCACCGTCATAATTGTTATCGACGAACCTTGCCAACTCTTTAGGTTTTTTTATGTTTTTTGCACAATTTTTGTCGAAAAATTATCCACCCTATAAAACAAAAAAGCGCCGACAAGCGGCGCTTTTTTTCTACAACTGATGTCTGCGAATTAACGCAGCAGGGACAGCATGGTCTGCGGAACCTGGTTGGCCTGTGCCAGCACGGAAGAACCGGCCTGCTGCAGGATCTGCGCGCGGGACATGTTCGACACTTCCGTCGCATAGTCGGAGTCCTGAATACGGCTGCGGGCAGCTGACAGGTTGCTCACGGTGTTGTTCAGGTTAGTGATGGTGGACTCGAAACGGTTCTGGGACGCACCCAGCAGGCTGCGCTGATCGTCAACCGCTTTGATGGCCTTATCGATATCTGCCAGCGGGCTGCCATCGGTGCTACCGGACGCATCAACAGTACCTTTCAGTACGTCGAAGCCTTCAGCGGCAGTAGAACGTTTGTTGCCGTTGATGGTCTGGCCGGTAGTCTGCGCTGTTGCACCAGTCGCATTGTACAGGTTGTAGGAGTCAGACTTGGTCAGGCTGATGGAGATAGTTTCGCTATCTTTAGAACCGACCTGGAAGCTGTAGCTGCTTGAACCGGTACCGGTGTTCAGCACTTTAATGCCGTTGAAGTCGGTCTGGGTGGTCACGCGGTTGATCTCTTCCATACGCTGGTTAACTTCAGCCTGGATGGAGTCGATGTCAGATGC
>NZ_JAXCXB010000024.1:0-528 GCF_034044935.1 Kosakonia sp. CFBP8986
GCTCACATACATTACGTATGCTTCGCTCCATCACGCCGCGCCCGGAAACGAATTTAAGGTACAGAGTTTAACTACGATGGGGCTATAGCTCAGCTGGGAGAGCGCCTGCTTTGCACGCAGGAGGTCTGCGGTTCGATCCCGCATAGCTCCACCATCCTCACTGTTCGTCACTAGAAAACTTCAGAGTACACATTCTGTGTGTGCTGCGAAGTTTTGCTCTTTAAAAATCTGGATCAAGCTGAAAATTGAAACACAGAACAATGCGAATTGTTCCGTGAGTCTCTCAAATTTTCGCAACTGATGATGTTTTACGAAACATCTTCGGGTTGTGAGGTTAAGCGACTAAGCGTACACGGTGGATGCCCTGGCAGTCAGAGGCGATGAAGGACGTGCTAATCTGCGAAAAGCGCCGGTAAGGTGATATGAACCGTTATAGCCGGCGATGTCCGAATGGGGAAACCCAGTGCAATCCGTTGCACTATCACAGCATGAATACATAGTGCTGTGAGGCGAACCGGGGGAACTGAA
>NZ_JAXCXB010000025.1:0-393 GCF_034044935.1 Kosakonia sp. CFBP8986
CTCCGAATAATCCTTCCTCTGCAACACCATACAATGTAGTAACCCCGTGGTGGGGTTCCCGAGCGGCCAAAGGGAGCAGACTGTAAATCTGCCGTCATCGACTTCGAAGGTTCGAATCCTTCCCCCACCACCATCTACGTCCTGCATCACAATTTGTATTACCCCGTGGTGGGGTTCCCGAGCGATCATAAGGGAGCTGACTGCAAATCTGCCGTCACCGACTTAGAAGGTTCGACTCGAGCACCAGCGAGAGAACGTTGCCAACGGCAACGGCCCGAAGGGTGAGGAGCGTAGCTCCGAATAATCCTTCCTCTGCAACACCATACAATGTAGTAACCCCGTGGTGGGGTTCCCGAGCGGCCAAAGGGAGCAGACTGTAAATCTGCCGTCATC
>NZ_JAXCXB010000026.1:0-365 GCF_034044935.1 Kosakonia sp. CFBP8986
CCGGCCTACGGGTTAGCATGCTTTTGTAGGCCTGATAAGCGCAGCGCCATCGGGCAATTTGCAGACCCGGTGCAGAGTGCCGGATGGCAGCGTACGGGTTAGCACGCTTTTGTAGGCCTGATAAGCGCAGCGCCATCAGGCAGGTTTTCGGACCCGGTGCAGAGTGCCGGATGGCGGCGTACGGGTTAGCATGCTTTTGTAGGCCTGATAAGCGCAGCGCCATCGGGCAATTTGCAGACCCGGTGCAGAGTGCCGGATGGCAGCGTACGGGTTAGCATGCTTTTGTAGGCCTGATAAGCGCAGCGCCATCGGGCAATTTGCAGACCCGGTGCAGAGTGCCGGATGGCAGCGTACGGGTTAGCATG